>JAPPOI010000203.1 GCA_028818055.1 Boseongicola sp. | reverse complement strand
GTTCCTGACATTCGTCCGGGCTCGGTCGGCCCGCGTGCGCGTTCGCTTGGCGCCACCAGTCTGCCCTTGTCAAAACGGTTCATGCTCGAAACCTGAAAAACAAATCTAAAATCAGGTATTTACACGCGATCTTTTACTTACGCATTTTTTGAATTGCGACGTTCTCTGCAATGAGGTCTCGATACAGACTTTGGATTTGCGCCATGATGGGGCGTTCTCCGTTGCCGATTGGTTTTCCGTCGATTTCCGCGACCGGGGTCTGCGCCCCGAAAGTTCCAGTCAGGAACGCTTCGTCAGCACCGTAAGCTTCATAAAGCGAATAGTTCTTTTCGCGCACAGGAATGCCATTTGACACACAGACGTCGATCACCTTTTGTCGGGTCACACCATTCATGCAGTAGTCGCCAGTAGACGTCCAAACCTCGCCCCGCCTCACTATGAAAAAGTTGCAGGCGTTTGTGGTGTTCACAAAACCATGAGGGTCCAGCATCAAGGCTTCGTCCGCTCCTGCCTGTTCGGCTTGCAGGCACGCGATCACGCAATTCATCTTGGAGTGGCTATTAAACTTTGCATCTTGGCTCATTGGTAGGCCACGCACCTGGGGCACAGTCGCCAATCGAATGCCGGCGGTTTGCAGGTCTTCCGCCGGTTTGGAATGCTCAACGATCGCCACAATTGTTGGACCGAACTTCGAAAGCGATGGATGCTGAAATGGTTTTGCCTTGCGGCCTCGTGTAATCATCAACCGACAGTGCGCGTCTGATGTCATGTCGTTGGCAGCGGCTGTCTTGTTCAAAATCTCATGGATGTCAGCTGGACCAATACCGATATCCAGAGAAACTGACTTCAGGGAGTTGAAAAGCCTGTCCATATGCTCGTCGAAGAACGCCCACTCGCCATCGTAAAGGCGCATCCCTTCCCACATCCCGTCGCCAAGCATGAAGCCGCTGTCATAGACCGAGACTTTCGCCTCATCTTTTGGGACCAGCTCACCATTGACCCAGATCTTGATATTTTCGTTCCGTGCATCCGCCTCGGCGTCGTGGGTTGTCTGGGTCATGCCAATGAAGCCTTGCCATCGAGAATATGAATAGCCGCTAACGCGGTTACTTCGACAATTCAGCCAAATGAGAAAATTGCAAGTTCAAGGAGCGCCGCCACCGGTCGCGCCTAGCTGCTAGCGGCTAATTTCAACCGGATATCTGGTTTCGCCCCAGCCTTCGGTGTTTGTGCGCGCCTCTACGAAGACCTTTCCCACGTCGGATGGGATTTCAACGCCGGACAACGAGCGCGTGAACGGCTGCTCGTTTGCGTGCGGGTGATACAATACGCGAAGACCAAGTTCGGTGCCGTCCTCAAGAACAACGCGCCACCCGTCCGCATAGTCGTCCCATCCAGTCTCTGCATGTCGAATGGTGACCGAAAACGTGAATGTGTCGCCGCTGGACTTGTATGTCACATCTTCGATCGTTGCTTCGTCGGCCGAAACAGGGATGGCAGTAAGTACGAAGGCGGTCGTTATTGCTAATCTCAACATGCCGCGACATTACGGCTTTGATTTGCCTTTCGCTATTCACAAAGGCTTGTTAATTGGCTAAATTGGTAATATAAATTTACCAATAGTATGTTGGAGCGCAAAAAATGGACATGCCGGTCGCCGACGAGGGAATTCTTGAGCGCAAACCTCATATCGTGTCGCGCTTGCAAGGCGTGCTTCCCAAGGGTGCGGTCATTTCCGACGAAGCTGAAACGCGCGCATACGAATGCGACGCGTTGACGGCATATCGTTGCCCTCCACTTTGCGCGGTGTTGCCAGCTTCGACCCAAGAGGTCTCCGATATCTTGAAGATTTGCCACGAAGAAGGGGTACCTGTCGTCCCACGCGGTTCAGGAACTTCGTTGGCTGGCGGGGCGCTTCCAACAGCTGATGCAGTCATACTGGGCGTAGCGCGATTGAATGCCGTTCTTGAAACGGACTACGACAATCGCTTCATCAGAGTTCAAAGTGGGCGCACGAACCTCAGCGTGACAGGAGCCGTTGAGGCCGATGGTTTCTTTTATGCGCCTGATCCATCTTCCCAACTTGCCTGCGCAATTGCAGGTAATATCGCAATGAACTCGGGCGGCGCCCATTGTCTGAAGTATGGCGTTACCACCAACAATCTGCTTGGTGTGACGATGGTTATGATGGACGGTGAGGTGGTTGAGATCGGGGGCGCCCACATGGATGCCGGCGGTTACGATTGGCTGGG
>JAPPOI010000141.1 GCA_028818055.1 Boseongicola sp. | reverse complement strand
CTGTAGTTCCGGGCGCCTGAACGGGAACCCCACCCTGTTCAAGGCCAAGCTGCAGCGTTGGCGACGGCTATTGGATGAGGCGGAGATTTGCTTGGTGGGGAACGATCCAATCGACATCGCTGCTCGCGACCCCGGCTTTTTCCATGGCGGTGTGGGCAGTGGCTGCAAGCTTTTCGACAGCGTGCCGGAAGACTTCCTTACCTTGCATCCGAAGATGGCCCGTTGATTGGGTCGAAACACCGCCGTCGACGTAAAGGATATCCCTGAGATTGCCATCTGAATTCAGATCACAAGCCAGAATGCCCCGGTCTTCGTTGGTGCCCTTGCCTTCGTCGGCTTCCAGATACAAAGCCCCCGCGCCATCACCGAAGAGAACGCATGTGCCGCGATCTTCGAAGTCTAGGATTTTGCTGAATGTTTCGGCGCCAATGACCAAGGCCGATCGGGCCTGTCCTGACACTATTAGAGCATTTGCGTTGGCCAGGGCGAAGACAAAACCAGCGCAAACGGCTTGTACGTCAAAGGCAAATCCGGCGGACATGCCGAGTTCTGCCTGAACCATTGTTGCGGCAGAAGGGAAGGTAAGGTCGGGCGTCGATGTTGCGACGATGATCGCATCCACATCCGATGCTGACTTTCCCGCCATATCGAGCGCGCGTTCCGCCGCACGTGCGGCCATAACAGAAGTGGTTTCACCTTCTGCAGCGAAATGCCGACGCTCTATTCCTGTGCGCGCTTGGATCCATTCGTCCGAGGTGTCCAACTTGTCCTCGAACCAGCTATTGGGAACCACGCGATCGGGGAGGTAATGTCCCACCCCGCACACTCTGGCGCGAATTGTCATGCGGTCTGCTCGTTTTCTTGTTCTGACCCAGCGTCATCCTGACGTGGGTCCGGGGCAGATGCAACCCGTGCTGCCAGGCGGTCGGTAAACTTACTGTCGGCCAGCCGGAACGCCAACTTGATGGCAGAGGAAACACCGGTCGCATCGGCCGATCCGTGTGATTTCACAACCGTCCCATTCAAGCCAAGAAACACGCCGCCGTTGACGCGGCGCGGATCAATACGTTTTGAAAGTCGCTTAAGCGAAGTCAGTGCCAAAAGCGCAGCAATCCGGCTGAGCGGTGTTGCCTTGAAAGCTTCACGCAAAAACTCAGAGATCAAGGTGGCCGTACCCTCACCGGTTTTGAGCGCGACATTGCCGGTAAAGCCATCCGTGACGATGACATCGACGCGATCCGATGGAATGTCGCCGCCTTCGACGAAGCCGACGTATTCAAGATCTGCATCCGGGGCGGCAGTGGTGATCAGGTCATGCGCCGATTTGATTTCAGCCCGGCCTTTGTGTTCTTCGGTGCCGACATTCAGCAGTCCGATGCGGGGACGTGTGATATCCAAACCGTTCCGTGCATAAGACCCACCCATCAGAGCGTATTGCAGCAGGTCCTTGTCGTCGGCGCGGATGTCGGCACCCACGTCCAGCATCACGTTGAATCCGCCAGAATTTCGGGACGGCCAGAGGCAGGCGATCGCTGGGCGGCTGACCCCGGGAAGCTTTCGCAAACGGATCATGGCAACGGCCATCAATGCGCCGGTATTGCCACAGGAAACGACCGCCTCGGCCTCACCGTTCTTGACGGCATCAATGGCCGACCACATCGATGTGCCCTTGCCATTTCGCATGACGTGACTTGGCTTTGCGTCCATGGTCACGACTTCGGCAACGTCGCGAACTTCGCAGCAGTCGGAAAGCCCGCGCTTTTCTATAAGGGGAGTCAGCTCTGCTTTGGGGCCGTGCACGATGAACCCAATCGATGGGTTCTTCACCACACTTTGCGCAATGCCAGCGACCACGGCCTTCGGGCCAAGGTCGCCACCCATTGCATCAATTGAAATGATTACCCGCCGGTCGCTTGAACCGTTCGCCGCTGTTTGCGTATCGTTCATCTTCGAAGCGCGGCGGATGAAACGCGGCGCTTACGCCGCGTCTTCGTCCAGGTCGATCTCGTCGGCCTGCGCTACGACCTCACGGTCGGCGTAATGACCACAGGCACCGCAAACATGGTGCGGGCGCTTCAGCTCGCCACAGTTTGGGCATTCTGCAGGGTTGTCCGCCGTCAGAGCGTCGTGTGCACGGCGCATGTTGCGACGCGACTTTGTTACTTTATTCTGAGGGACAGCCATGTCACATCCTCAAGGTTTCTGGGGGACGAAGCCCCGGTTAGCGGTAGGTTGAAGCGCTCATACGCTGAACTTCAGCGTCTGTC
>JAPPOI010000234.1 GCA_028818055.1 Boseongicola sp. | reverse complement strand
ACGGATGTCGGGTTTACTGGCGGCGGCGCGGGGTCGGGCATGGTTTACTTGGCGGGTAAACAAAGCCACAAACTCTCGAACGATGAGATGGTCGATCACATTGTCGAACAAGTTGAAAAAAAAGCCGCCGAGATTGAGGCGTCTCAATCAGTTGAGGCAGCAGAATAAAAACCGCTTTGACGATCAATCACTTCAGCGCTGATCCTCATGCAAATCTGACCGTGCAACAGAGTGAATACGCAACTGCCAAAGCCTGACGGTATATCCCGAGCTTTTCCGTTTGTTCGGCAATTTGTCGAGACGAGATCCAAAGTCATCTCTGACCCAAGTCTAACTTGGACAGAAGAAGACCATGATGGACTTATGGGGCCGTGGCAATTCCAGATGTTTTCGAATTTTTTGGCCGGATTGCCGGGTGGATTGTTCTGGGTCCTGATTTGGGTTTTGTTCCCACAGCAAGCAGCCTTGCACATTGCCAATGAACCATTGGTCGCAGATGGCGCTCGAAATGCGATAGCCAACAATGTGCTGCAGATGTTGGTTCCTTACATATATCCGCTGAGTGTGACCGTGGGCGCAGTTGGGTGCGCGTATTTTTCGCTTAGACGGTCAGACTTCAGCCACGAGACGCTAAAGCGAAGCCTTCACAAATATCTGTATGTTTTCGGAGCCTTCGGATTGCCGATTCAAATCGCCGTCGGAGTATTTTTGCAGATCACTGCCGTCTATGGCCTTTTCTCGGCCTCGATCGGTGCGGCATACATAGAGCAGGCGATTTTCATTTTGGCTATCGGTTTGTTTTCGTTAGCCGTCTGGGATGTGCGTAGAAATGCTCGGTTCGTCTTTCAGGCAAATGGCTACAGCGCGAAAGGTATCCGCGGAGCGCCGTGGATCCGATTTTCGCTAGCTTACTTTCTGATTACTTGCGCAGTGGCAGCAGGACTGCTCTTCACGTTTTACGACGTGGTTGAATTCATCTTGCAGTAACCCTGAATTGGGAACACCTAGCCCTTATTTGCGCGCTCTTGCGCAACGATTTCGCGCATTTGATCAAGCTCTACAAAACCACGCACAAAGCTCTCACCCATAATGAAACTGGGCGTCCCCTGAATTTGGAGTTGTTGCGCGAGTGCGCGGTTGGTTTGAATAACGTTGGTCACGAATTCGCTGTCCATCTGCGCTGCGATCTCGTCATGCGGTAAATCCAAATCCGATGAAATCCGACGTATTGCGGCTTCGGTTAACTCGCTGCGCAAAGACATCATTTCATCGTGGATTGCTTTGTACGCCTCGTCGCCAGCAACCTCTTTTGCGGCGATCGCATAACGCGATCCAAGGACTGAAGCTTCTCCCAGTATCGGGAACTCTTTGACGATAAAGCGGATGTTGCCATCCGAGGCGATCAACTCCTCAACGGCCGGGAAGGCCCGCTTGCAGAAGCCACAGCGGTAGTCGAGAAATTCGACGATTGTGATATCGCCATCTGGATTTCCGCCAACGTAGCTGTAGCCATCGTTGAATATCGCCTCTCCGAATTCGATAAGCATATCTGCCTCGGCCATTTCAGCTTCGGCAGACTGACGCGCTTCGAGGACCGCGATGGCCTCCATGAGCACTTCCGGATTTTCCAAGAGGTATTCGCGGATTTCAGCCCGGAATGCTGCGCGTTCAGCGTCGCTCATCGCGTTGATATCAAAGGCAAACCCGGCACTTGCAGTAGCGAAACTGAACAAAGTGGCAAAAACCATACTACGCATTTGGAACTCCAAAAGTTGTCGGAAGTCGATTGAATACAGTTCGTCTGATTGGCGCAAGCCCCTCACGAGGAATTGTTGAGCGATTGATCATTGACGACACGTACTCGGATTGGCAGGGACGGGCTGAGAAGGAGCGCGCATGCCCAAACTATCTAAACGGTCTGACGTAGACCCCTTTATCGTTATGGACGTCATGGAGGCTGCATCGCAGGCAGAAGCCTCGGGACGCCATGTCATCCATATGGAAGTTGGACAACCAGGCACGCCTGCGCCCGAAAATGCGAAACGAGCATTGAAGGCCGAAATGGACACCGGAACGCTTGGATACACGGTCGCTCTGGGTTTGCCAGAACTTCGCCAGCGAATTGCGCGCCATTACGGCGAAACATATGGGGTCGATCTTGACCCGTCTCGGGTCATCGTCACGTCCGGATCGTCTGGCGCATTTCTGTTGGCATTCACTGCGCTTTTCGAAGCGGGCGACCGCGTCGCGCTGGGTGCGCCAGGTTACCCGTCTTATCGCCAAATCTTGTCTGCGCTGAGTTTGCGCCCGGTGGATATCGAGACGCGCGTTCAGGATCGCTACCAACCGGTGCCTGAGCTTTTGCCGAATGACATTGCGGGTCTGATTGTCGCGTCTCCAGCAAATCCCACAGGTACAATGTTGGATAGCAACGCTTTGCGCGCTTTGATTGATGCCGCGGATGAGCGCGGCGCGGCGTTTGTCTCGGACGAAATTTACCACGGGATCGAGTACGAACAGCCGGCAGTCACGGCATTGTCGATCTCTGACGATGCCTATGTCATCAACTCATTCTCAAAGTACTTTTCCATGACTGGGTGGCGGGTCGGATGGATGGTCGTTCCAGATGATCACGTCCGGACGATCGAGAGGCTGGCGCAAAACATGTTCATCTGTGCACCCCACGCAAGTCAGGTTGCAGCTCTGGCTGCCATGGATTGCCGAGAAGAGTTGGACGCCAACATCAGCGTTTATCGAAAAAACCGCGCGCTCATGATGGCAGGCCTGCCAGAAGCAGGTATGGACAAGTTCGCTCCTCCGGACGGTGCCTTTTATGTTTACGTAGACGTCAGCCAATATACGGATGACGCCGCTCAACTTGCGCGGGACATCTTGGATGAGGTTTCGGTCGCGGTTACGCCCGGCCTGGATTTTGACAAGGCGCGCGGTGGCACCACTCTTCGGCTTTCTTATGCCCGATCGACGGATGATATTGTTGAAGGTCTTGCGAGACTGAAATCATTCGCTGCGTCACGAGGTTGGATAGGCGATTGAATATCGTTTACGCCGCGCTGTAACTGGCATACCTTTCTGGAAAAGAAAAATAGGCAGGTCTGGAGCAATGGGCAGGCTCCCCAAGATTATTTGCACAGCAGTAATGCTGTGCGCTGGCTTTGCGGTTTGGTCCGCCGATGTGCTTGCGCGCATTGGTTCGGACGGTCTGAATGTGTCCGACGACCGTGGCGGAGTTTCCATCGACGTTCCATTAACTCAGGCGGTCCCTTGGCGGGCCTTCATGATGGATGATCCGGCACGATTGATTCTTGAGTTCTCATATCTTGAGTTTCAAGGTGCCGTTGAGCCTAACACCGAGGTTATCTCCGAGATTCGGGTTGGTGACTATGTTCCCGGATCGTCCCGATTTGTCGCCATCTTAAGAGAGCCCGTTGTCATCGACAGCGCAGAAATGCGTGTCGAAGAGGACCGATCGGCTCTTTTGGAAGTCCGATTGGTGCCAGCCACGGCTGAAGAGTTCCGGGCATCCGTCGAACATCAAGACTCCGATCTAAGAGAGCACATGAAAGTGCCAGCAGAGCAAGCCGGTGGTCCATTGGTCGTAGCGATTGATCCCGGTCACGGTGGAATTGATCCGGGCGCGGAGGCTAGTGAAATGAACGAGGCCGACCTTGTTTTGGCGTTTGGGCGCCGTCTCAAGGAAGTATTGATCCGAAATGGCCGTTTTGAAGTTGTCATGACCAGGACAGAAGACGTGTTTGTTCCATTGGCAACGCGCATGTCCGTTGCCCGGGCCGCTGGTGCGGATGTCTTTATATCGTTGCACGCCGATGCTTTGCCCGAAGATGCCGGTGATGCGCGCGGCGTGACGGTTTACACCTTGGCGGACGGAGTGGTGGACGAGGCCACTCAGCAATTGGCCGAACGCCATGCACGGGATGACATTCTCGCAGGCGTGGATTTGGCTGCCATCGAAGATGAATTGACCATCGTTCTGATGGATCTTGCCCGGCGAGAGACGATGCCACGTTCGGAAAACTTGGCCACTGCAATAGTTGAGGTCGGTCAGAAGAACGAATTGGGTCTTAATTCGCGCCCTCATCGGCACGGGGCGTTCTCGGTTCTGAAGGCCGCTGACATCCCGTCAGTGCTGATTGAACTGGGATTTTTGTCCAACCGATCCGATCGTAGCAAGTTGCAGTCCGATGAATGGCTGGACAGTTTCGCAAGCTCACTGGCCGAAGCATTGGCGAATTGGGCAGATGCTGAAACTATAGATGCAGTAGGCAGCTCAAAATGAGCAGAGGATCGCATATCAATTGGCCGAGTCTGGCTCACAATTCGTGGGCGCGTTTTGACCCTGCCGGTCTGGATCATTATATGAATCTCATGACCACGAGGATTTCTCAGTGACACGGTTCGTGTTTTCGTTCTTTGGCGCAGTTTTCAGTATGATCACACTGGGTCTGGTGATGGTCGCCATTGGTGTCGGCGCCATATTCTTTGCTTACGGCAAAGACCTGCCGGACCATGAAAGCTTGGCAGATTATCTGCCTCCTACGATTAGCCGTATCTATTCCACGGAAGGCCGCATCATCGACGAATTCGCCGAAGAACGGCGGATATATGCACCGGCGGAAGAAATCCCAGACCTTGTGAAGCATGCGTTCATATCGGCGGAAGATAAGAACTTCTACGAACACCAGGGTTTCGATTTGCGCGGTATTGCCGCCGCGATCTATGAGGCGGTTCAAAGCCGCGGTCAGTCCATTCGCGGTGCTTCTACTATTCCGCAGCAGGTCGCAAAGATCAGCTTCCTAGGTGGTGAGCGCACTATCGACCGAAAGCTGAAGGAAATCATCCTTGCCAATCGAATGGTCAACTCGCTCTCGCGCGACAAGATTCTCGAAATCTATTTGAACGAAATCGATCTTGGTTTCCGCTCATTCGGTGTCGCGGCTGCGTCCCAGACGTACTTCAACAAGAATCTGGCCGACCTGACGGCGCAGGATGCGGCTTATTTGGCGGCCTTGCCAAAGGCACCCTATGACTACCATCCGGTTTTACAGGAAGAGCGCGCCATAACCCGACGCAATTTCGTGCTGCGCGAGATGTGGCAAAACGGGTATCTGAATAACGAAGAGTATGAAGAAGCGCGTGTCGCGCCATTGCTGACCGTCCAAGCTGGCGACTTCGAAGCATTCCGAAAAAAGTTACCGCCACGAGATTACTTCACAGACGAAATTCGGCGGCAACTGTCGCGTGACTTTGGTGACGCTGGTTTCAAAAGCGCCGGACTTACGGTCCGTGCTACGGTCGATCCTGAAATGCAGCTTATCGCAGCGGAAGCATTGCGAGAGTCGCTTGAAAGTTATGACCGCGAAAAAGGTGAGTGGCGCGGTACAGGCGTTATCTTGGAAGCGTCCAGTCTGGAAGGCGAGGTAGATGGCGCACCTGCATGGCGGGCAGCGTTGTCCGATGCTGACGTCTCCCGAGATGTGCCGGACTGGTACCCGGCCGTCGTACTAAGCGTTGGCGACAGCTCAGCCAGAGTTGGTGTCGAAGGCTGGGCCGATGGAGCAGACGGACATTGGATCACGCCGGACGACCTTGGTTGGGTCAATGGAGCGAGCAGGGCACGTGATATCCTCGAAGTTGGTGAGGTCATCCATGTTCGCCATGAAGGCGGGACAAACGAAGATCCGGTGTTTTCATTGCGCCAATTGCCCGAAATTCAGGGGGCGTTCATGGCAATGGACGTCAACAACGGTCGTGTTATTGCGATGCAGGGCGGGTATTCGTACCAGAACTCGGTGTTCAACCGTGCGACTCAAGCCACTCGGCAGCCAGGTTCTTCCTTCAAGCCATTCGTATATGCGGCGGCGCTCGACAGCGGGTTCAGCCCGGCCACAATCATCATTGATGCACCGATCGAAGTTGATGTTGGCGGCGGACGCGTCTGGCGGCCTAAGAACGCCTCAAATCAGTTTTACGGCCCAACGCCATTGCGCACAGGGATCGAGCGATCGCGAAACCTGATGACTGTGCGTTTGGCCGAGGAAGTCGGCATGCCGACGGTCGCTGGATACGCTGAGCGCTTCGGCGTTTACGATCGAATGCAGCCGTTCCTTGCCAACTCGCTTGGGTCTCAAGAGACAACACTTTACCGGATGGTTGCAGCATATGCGATGTTTGCCAACGGCGGTGAGCGCGTTCAGCCAACACTGGTAGATCGCGTCCAGGATCGATGGGGAACAACGGTCTATCGACACGATGATCGGGATTGTGTTGGCTGTGGGCGACAAAGCCTACAGGAAGGCGAACTGCCAAGGATTACGTCTTCGCGCCAGCGGGTCATGGACCCGATAACTGCCTACCAACTGACGTCAATGATGCAAGGCGTCGTCGAACGGGGCACCGCGGCGCGTACCGTAAATCTCGGTGTTCCAACTGCTGGCAAAACCGGCACCACCAACGACGCCAAAGACGTCTGGTTCGTCGGATTCACGTCGAACATCGCGGCAGGTTGCTACATTGGCTATGACTTGCCCAAGTCGCTTGGTCGCGGCGCGTCAGGTGGTGATCTTTGCGGTCCGGTCTTTCAGAAGTTCATGGAGAAGGCGGTCGAAAAGTATGGCGGTGGTCGGTTTGCGATCCCGCCGGGCGGCCAGTTCATCAAAATCGACCGTTTCAACGGCGCACGTCTTCCAAACACAGCTTTTGGAGAAAACGTTGTGGCGGAATACTTCCGCGAAGGCGAACAGCCTGTCTTTGGGATTGCCTTTGACGGTGGATTTGCCATGGGATCGGATCTTCCGCTCTTCACGGATACGGAACTTGTCGACAATACGGGCCAGTCAATCGAAACCTCGACTGGCCAAACGGTTGTCATTCCAAAACAAGCTACTGCTGGCGAAATATCCTCGGGTGGCTTGTATTAACCTGACCCTGACTTGAAGCTGCGGGTGGGCGTTGTTATCACCCGCCGACACGTGACCAATCGGAGTGTGCGCCATGCGTGCCGACATCGAAAATACGGTGGCCGCCATCGAAAAATCGCTCGCACTGCTGGCGCAGCGTATGGATTGGGACACGGCTGAACATCGTCTGGAGGAATTCAACGCGCGCGTTGAAGATCCCAACCTTTGGGATGATCCTGAAAAAGCCCAGAAGCTGATGCGAGACCGGCAAATGTTGGTCGACGCGATGGATCGTTACGGGTCGATGAAGCAAGAGCTTTCGGACAATATCGAGCTTATTGAACTGGGCGAGATGGAAGGCGACGACGAAGTTGTTAAGGAAGCCGAGGCGGGCATCAAGGCGCTGGAAGAAAGGGCTGCACAGGCTGAGATCGAAGCGCTGCTGGATGGCGAAGCAGACGGCAATGATACGTTCCTGGAGATCAACTCCGGGGCCGGAGGAACTGAAAGCTGCGATTGGGCATCAATGCTGGCGCGGATGTACGTGCGATGGGCTGAGAAGCACGGCTACAAAGTTGAGCTACAGTCTGAAAGCGCGGGCGAAGAGGCGGGCATCAAGTCGGCTGCCTACAAAATATCCGGTCCAAATGCCTATGGTTGGCTGAAATCTGAATCCGGCGTTCATCGCCTTGTTCGAATAAGCCCATTTGACAGTTCAGCTCGCCGGCACACGTCGTTTTCCAGTGTCTGGGTGTACCCGGTCGTCGACGATAACATCGAAATCGAAGTAAATCCGGCTGATATTCGCATCGACACCTATCGGTCTTCCGGGGCCGGAGGTCAGCACGTGAACACCACGGACTCGGCGGTTCGGATTACGCACATTCCAACGAACATCGTGGTGACTAGTTCGGAAAAATCTCAGCACCAGAACCGAGACATTGCGATGAAGGCGTTGAAGTCTCGTCTTTATCAAATGGAGCTCGAAAAACGGACTGCGTCAATTCAGGAAGCGCACGAGAACAAGGGCGACGCAGGGTGGGGCAACCAAATCCGATCCTATGTTCTGCAGCCCTATCAGATGGTGAAAGACCTGCGTACAGGACATGAAACATCTGACACGGCTGGTGTGCTAGACGGTGATCTGGATGCCTTCATGGCCGCCACGCTTGCGATGGGCGTGTCAGGCATGAAGCGGGACGAAGCGCAGGCGGAAGACTAGTCAGCTGCCTTTCTGGCAGGCAACCCAAACAGCGCCAGTAATGCCGAAAGTACCGACAGACCAGCGGTCGTCCAAATGACCGCCTGAAACCCGGCATCGACCGCTTCAAGGTGCAACTCGGTTTGCCCGATTGCGCCGTAACTCAGTGTCCCGCCTGCTGCATTGTAAGCCAGTGCCGCGACCGAACCCATGCCAGCGACGGCCATCAGTCCGGACATGCGGCTGACCGCATTGTTTACCCCTGACGCCGTACCCATCTGTGGCTCTGATACAGCGTCCATGACGCTTGTCGAAAGTGGACCAACGATAAAAGCCATGCCGATGCCTAGTGCCGCGTTGAGCGGTACGACAATGCCCCAAAAATTACGTTCGGGAACGGTGATCGCCATTGCGACGAATGCGACCGCAGCCAGCAAGGACCCTGCGGCAATGATGGGACGGGGACCGATCCGATCAGACAATCTTCCGATCCGTGATGACAAAAGACCAATGAAAATTGACAAAGGCGCGAAAGAAATCGCCGCTGCCAAGGGGCTTACACCCCAGGCTGAAATGACTGTCATCGGCAAGTAAAACATCATCGCGGACAGCGAGAAGTACAGGCAAAACGTGATGATGTTTGCAACGGCAAACGCGCGCCGCCTAAGAAGTTCAATCGGCAACATTGGATGCGGCGTCCGCGCTTCCCAAAAAACAAACGCAAGTGTCGCGACCACCGCCAGCACAACGTATGGGTATAATCGGACATCGGATTGGCCAAAGCGGCTCAGTGAGAACGCTGTTGCACCCAAGGCCGCGACGATGAGTATTGCGCCCAGCCAATCCAAATCCCTCTCGGCAATCGGTCGGTCGCGACCAAGTTTCTGCGTCAGTATGTAGATCGCTATCAACCCAATCGGCAGGTTAACTGCAAAAATAAACCGCCAAGCGTTGTCCCAATTGGTCGAGAGAAGCGCGCCTGCAATCAAGGGGCCGAGCGCAGTGAGTATTGCCGACGCCGCCGCCCAGATTCCGATGGCGCGGCCGCGTGTTTCTGTTGGATATGCTCGCGCTATCAATGCCAAAGCACCCGGTATCATCAGACCGGCGCCGGTTCCTGTGATCAATCTGTTAACAATGAAAATCTCAGGCGTGGGCGACGCCGATGAAGCAATGGCTCCAATCAAGAATATGACAATACCGATCAGAGTTATCCGGTTTATGCCAAACTTATCGCCCGCCGCACCGGCCACGAGAATGAGAGCCGCCACTGGCAGCATATAGGCGCTTGAGAACCAGAGTGATTGGACAAGCGTAGCCCCAAGGCTTTCGCGGATCATCGGGGTAGCAATCGAAATTACCGACCCATCGATGAAGCCAAGCGCAGACACCAGTGTCGCCGCGATTAGCGACCACTTTTGGCGATCGGGCGTTGTTGGATATGGATGTAATGGGGACGGCGTCATTGGCTAATTGGTGCGTCCCAAGATGACGGCTGTCTCTGAAAATACGAACGCCCGCGGGCAAATGCTCCACGGGCGTTCTTGCGTTTCAAGTCTTGATCAGGCTTTAGCTGGTTCAGCTGGCTTTGGAGCAGCCGATGGAACCGCTGACTTGCCTGAGTTCAGTGGGTCTTCCTGACGTTGAACCGAACCTTCAAAGTGTGCACCGGATTCAATCGCGATTGTCTTGTGGATGATGTCGCCTTCGACGCGTGCGGTCGATGTCAGGCGCACTTTAAGGCCGCGGACTTTGCCGACAACGCGGCCATTCACAACGACGTCGTCTGCAATGCACTCACCCTTAACGGTAGCGCCTTCGCCAACTGTCAAAAGATGGGCGCGGATGTCACCCTCAACATTGCCTTCGATGTTGATATCGCCGGTAGTTTTGATGTTGCCGGTGATCGTCAAGTCTGCGGAAAGTACAGATGCAGGGGGCTTCGCCTTAGGAGCAGAAGCTGTAAATTCAGTGCTCGACTTTGTCTGGTTCATATCAGGGGCCTTTTTGTCGGTGGATTGAGCCTCATCCCCTGTTTTGGGGCCGGGCTCATTGATTTTGCTTTTAGAAAACATCTCTTGCTGCCTTGATGTATTTCAAAGGATTTACGGCTTTACCGCCAACGCGCACTTCATAGTGGAGGTGGGTGCCCGTTGAACGTCCGGTGTTCCCCATATCACCGATACGCTCGCCGCGCGAGACCCTTTGACCGACCTTTACGCGGATTTTTGACAAGTGTGCATACCGGGTCTCAAAACCGAAATCATGCTTTATCTTGATAAGGTTACCATATCCTGACTGTCGGCTCGCGTGCACCACAACACCGTCTGCTGTTGCATGGATTGGCGTGCCGGTTGGGCCAGCCCAATCATGCCCTTCATGCATCCGTCCCCATCGAGGTCCAAACCCGGAGGTGCTTATGTAGCTGGATTTTACCGGAATCCGGTCCGGAAGCTTCTCTGCAGCGATCCGGTAGAGGTTAAGCTGATCCAACTGAAGCAAGACTTCGTTTGCGCGTTCGGTGACTGGATCCAGCTCGGTATCGCCCGAGGTTCTGAAGCGAATTGGTGTCAAATGAACGCCTTGGCCGGAATAACTGCGGCGG
>JAPPOI010000209.1:5660-10749 GCA_028818055.1 Boseongicola sp. | reverse complement strand
AATGACTGGACGTTTCATAAGTGTTTGATGCAATGTGAGTATCTCAATTTCCGGAAGTTGCCGCGCAGATTCTCACAAGCATATCAACGTGGTGGACCGGGTATTCACAAGTTGAGTTCCAAAAAAAATTAGAAATCGGCTTAGCTTATCGGACGTAAGCGGATGTTGTCGTACATCTTGGAATTCTAAGTTAAACCCCTCACTTTCAAGAGTTTTTCTTGCTTTACGGCACGTATCACATGTCGAAAGTCCAAAGATCTTTACACTTCTCATGTCAGATTCTCACAGCCTCGTGTCTTGTTTTCTGAGAAATTCGATCCACATTTTTCTTAGTGGTTCATTCCACACATCACTATCGCTGTTAATCGGCGACGACTAAAGAAGGAAGACCAATGCCGGCTGGAACCGTTAAGTGGTTCAATACCACGAAAGGATATGGCTTCATTGCTCCTGAAGATGGGGGCAAGGATGTTTTTGTCCATGTATCACAGTTGGAAAAGTCCGGCCTGACCGGGCTGACCGAAGATCAGAACGTCGAGTTCGAAGTCATTGAAGGCCCGGATGGGCGCACAATGGCTGGCGACCTGAAAGTTGTCTGACTTATAGGCCCGCCTCGCGGGCCGCCACCTCTTCTGAGACCCGATCCAGACGTGGCTTCGGTGCGATCGACGGCGCTGAAACAACACCACATCTGAGATGCTGGGTCTCGCCTTCTTCCACCACAACCCATTGATTTTCCTCACCGTTCTGGGTGAGTGCCGTAATGGTGTAATTCCCGGCCGGCACCCGCAATCGCAGTGGGGCTTCGAACCGGCACGTACCCACCGAGCGGCCATCAATGAGCAGCGCTGGCGTGGTGGCAACTTGGGTCAAAAGACCCACTTCGGACGTGCGATAGATGATGATCTGACTGCTTGGTTCAGACCCCGTACCGATGGTCACCGGATTGGGGTCGGGGGAGGCTGTGCCGACTTGGATGGCGGCCGCGCAGCCTGGAAGGGCGAGGAGTAAAACAAGGGCTTTCATGGCGCGAACGTACATGGAAGTTTTCGGTAACGCCACGGGACGGTGCCTGAATGTGCAGATTTGTACAGCCGTACGGTGCCCAATGTGACGAAACGTACACTTGGGCCACGGTGCATCAGCGCACAGACGCGCGCTGACTTTAGCTTAACGGTTCGGTACTTTCGTCGTCTTCCGACGTCATCAACTTGTGACGCTTCCAAAGCCACGCGCCCAAGTAGAAAGCCGCCGTCATCATGCCGAGCTTCAGGATGAACTCGAACAGGGAATCCAGCGACGTCGGATAGAACACGATCGACAGGCCGATAAACGTACCCAGCGCGATCGGAATCAACGACAGGAATTTCGGCCCAGCTTTACCGGCCTTGGCATCGATAGCATGACCAACCTCTTCGAGGCGGCTGCGTTGACGTGTTTGTATCTGTTCCATGACCCAGCCGCTAACACACGATTAGGGCAGGATTTTGGCCGTTACCGGTACGGATCGCGCTTACTGTGTTCCGATTGCAACCGCGCCCGCAACTTCACTGCCGCAGCCTTCAAAGCAGCGGAAATATCCGTGGCATCGGCATGGGCCGCCATCGGCGCCAACCCACGCGGGCGCGCTTCAATGGTGCAGCGGATATTGGCAGGCCCTTTTTTCGAGCCGTTCTGGTCTTTCAGATGAACATCAACCCGCGTCAGCCAATCATCCATGTGACCAAGGTCGTTCTTGACGGCAAGCTCGGCCACTTCGGCGACGCGCAGGTCGCCGTTGATGGTGTTGTCGGTGCTGGTGTGAATTTCCATGCGTTCCCTCCTGTTCGCTTGGGACAAGCGTATAAGAAAGACGTGGGGGTCGGATTGATATGGGTCAAGGGCGGCCGCGATTAATCGCGGCCCACGCCCCTATTCGTAGCCCAACGCCCGCAGACGTTCGTGCCGGCTGTGCCGGATCAGGAAAAGAAAGGCCAGAATGACCCCGAAGGAAAACAACAGGATCGAGGTTTCATGCACCCCGAACCGCTGCGTGGAATAGTCGATCATATTGCTCAGCGTGCGCGCCTTTGACGACCCGCCCTGAAACTCATCGATTTTGTCCGTCCAGACAGCCCAGCTGAGCGTGCTGAACAGGCCAAGGCTGATAAGCGCCAAAATGTTCATGGATCTCTCCATATCCGGCCCCGGAGATCAGGATAATGGGCGGATATGGCAACAATTGGGCGCGTGCGGGAGGGGTGATCCAATCAGCAAGTTCGGTGCCAAAGGCAACGGACTCTCAAGAGTTGTTGCCTTTTTGCTCCGGCAATGAATACTTTGAAAGTAGGACGTTATTCTGCCGCGGAATTAGCAGATACATATTACCCGCATCATCTTCCTCAAGATGGATATGCCAATACATTTCCTTCTCATTTTGCGTCACATTTAGAAACCGTAAATGCGGCAACAGTTCATTCAATGGAATCGCAAATGCATCGTCGCGCCCCATGCACCCCAAAACGAAATAGGAATTCGCTCCGTCTTCTAAGAATTTCTGCCAACTCGGATGAAAAGCATACCAATACCCGGGGCCATTCTCGTACCTTTTGAAGATCGTGCAAGCGACACGCGACTTCCGATCTGCACTCCAATACATTGCCCGAGTTCGCTTCAAGAGTGCACAGTCAAGCTTTGCCGACATAGCACTGATAACTGCAGAGCGTTTTTCGTTGAGCAAGTTCCGATCGGTGACAATGATACTGCGTTTTTGAGTATCGCTTTCTTCAGACGGTGGTTCCTCAATCTCGGAGTCGATATCGGAAGCTGTTGTGAAAACAACGTCCACTAATGAATCCACTCTGGTATACTCGACGGGTCGTAGGATGCTCCTAATTTTCTGAGTCGTTTCCTCCTCGTCGGAATTCTCCTTCAAAGAAACAAGTTTTGCGAGCGCCTCAACGCTTATCAATCTAATATCCCATGCGTGCCGAGAGCCACGGACTTGAGCCTCCAGTTCTCCCGTATCTTCTCGTCCGACCACCACAAGAATAGACGAATTTTCGGTAATTATGTCGGCCTCAATCATTCTGTCTCGATAACCCGAAATCGTATCCATCGACATACGATACGCATCTGTTGTTTTGACCTCAGCAACAATATGATTCCCTTCGGGAGCTAACCAAAGCCCATCATTTCCAATCTCGCCTCTTGTTCCCGAATAGCGACCATTTTCAACTATGAAATCTAACCTTCTGCCAAGTTCGTTCACCAGATCTTGGAGCACCAATCCACTTTTGTCGAAGCTTTTTGCAAGACACTGATCGGCGTATTCATTCAGCTTCTCAGAGGGAATTCTTGAGAAGTATTCCTGCAACTCCCTAGAACATTCGGATCCGTCTTTAAGAGTTCCATCCCCAGAAAATGAAACAACCTGTTGAATGGTAAACTTTTCAACGGTATCGCGTTGGGCTTCCCACAACTCAATTAGCGGCATTGGTTATCCTTGCACCACCCCCATAAACTCTCGCCATTCGCCTTTCGACATGCCTGATGTCTCTTGGGTGACCTCCTCACCTTTCAGCATCCGGCGCAAACAATCAATCGCCTTAGAGGAGAGTGTGGCGCCGCCCATGCGGTAATCCTCAAACGCCGCATAGGCAAACGGCACCCAGTCGGCGACCAATTTGCACATCTCTTCCGCGTAGACCCGGATCTCGTATTGCGCGTGGGCATCGGCCCGAAGCCGCAGGAAGTGGAAGAGGTTGTGCAGGTCAACTTTCCAGTACCATTGGGTGTAGACATTGGCGGGCAGGTTCATGCGCGCCAGTTCGCGTGCCAGGCCCTGTTGGCCCTCTTGGCTGATCATCTCTTCATAGTGGTCATAGCAGCGCGCGGCGTCGGATTTCAGATACTCGAGCACGCGGGCGGCTTCTTCTCCGGCCAATGCCTCGCCCCGGCCCTGGTTGTTGATGACCGATTGAGCGGCGAGTTGGTCGGGTTCGGGGATGTAGAATTCGCGGTCGAGGATCGAATAGCGGGCCGAGTATTCGTTCACGTTGGCGGTGCGGTGGCGGATCCACTGGCGGGCGACAAAGACCGGGAGTTTGACGTGGAATTTGACCTCGCACATCTCGAACGGGGTCGAGTGCCAGTGGCGCATCAGGTAGCGGATGAGGCCTTCGTCGTTCGAGACCGCCTTGGTGCCTTTGCCGTATGAGACGCGGGCGGCCTGGGTGATGGCGTTGTCGTCGCCCATGTAGTCGATGACGCGGACGAAGCCGTGGTCCAGAACCGGGTAGGCCGTGTAAAGGTGGGCTTCCATGCCGTCGGATACGGCGCGCAATGTGGGCCGGGTTTGGGACCTGAGTTCGTCGATTTCGGCTTGTTGTTCTTGTGTCAGCATGGCTGCCCCCTGATGATTGGCGCGCGAGTCGCTTAGACACAATATCGGCGGTTCGCACGGGCGTGAACCACTATATGAGCGAAAATCTGGGGATATCGCACAGTTTCGCGTCGCCGCTTGGCCACAGATCGCCGATGCGCACGGTCGGGGGGTTTTCCGCCGGTGCCGCCGGTGCCGCCGGTGGCAGAAGGGGGCATGAGCAGACGGGCAGTGCAAGTTCTGGTTTTGGTGGCCTGGGTGATGGGGGGTGTCCTGTCCCTGCCCGCTTTTGCACAGCCCGAGACGGTTCAGATGTCATTGCCGCAGGTGCGGGTGTTGGCCTTGCAGGCCGCGCAGGCGCAGGACTGGGCCACCGCGGACGCGCTGTCTTCGGCGTTGTTGCGCGACAATCCGGATGACGCTGATGCCTTGTTGGTGCGGGCTCTGGTGGCGCGGGCGGCAGGCGACTTGGACGCCAGCGCCGCGGCTGGGCGCCGGTCCTATGAGTTGAGCACCAACCCGGCCTTGAAGTTTGAAGCCGCGATCTTGGTTGCCGATGTTCTGAACCGGCAGGAGAAATACACGCGGTCCCAGATTTGGCTTCGCCGCGCTGATCAGACAGCGGTTCGCCCCGAACAAAAGCAACTTGCCGCGAACGCCTATCGCAGCGTTTCGGCGCGCAACCCGCTGGCGGTGCAGTTGCGTTTCGGCGCGCGACCAACAAAC
>JAPPOI010000209.1:0-5650 GCA_028818055.1 Boseongicola sp. | reverse complement strand
CAACGGCGCCGAAACGACAATCATTGAAATCGGTGGTCTGCCGTTCTTGCTGGATCCCTCGGGTCAGCAGTTGGGCGGGTTCGAAGTGTCGGGCGGGCTTTCATTCAGCTATCGGCTGGATCAGGGCCAACGCCATCGCCGTGATCTTGTCGGCGAACTATCGGCGCGAAAGATCTGGCTTGATAGCGAGGCCGCGACCCTTGCCCCGGGCGTGCGAAGTTCAGACTTCGATTACGCCGCAGCCATTGTGGGTGTGCGCGAACGACGGTTGATCTGGGATGACCTTGGCCCGACTGATATCACCGGATTGTTCGGACAAAGCTGGTACGGCGGCGACGCCTTGGCACGGTGGGGCGAGCTTCGGTTGGGTCAGAGCGTGCGTCGGAACGACACCAGCGCATTCAACTTTGGTACCGTGCTGCGCAGCGAAAAGCGACTTGATGACGACATCAATTCCTCTCATGCGCTGTCATTGAGCGCAGGTTACGCCGGGCGCCTGGAAAACGGGGGCTTTTCAGTTTCGGCGACGTTCAAAAACGTCTGGTCCGACAGTGGCACAGTGGATTTATTTTCAACGACGCTAAGCGCCCGTCGCGCCTTTGATACCATCGGAAGCGTGCGACCGACCCTGCATGGATCAGTCGAGCAACGAATTTACCACAAGTTCGCGACAGCTCCGGGAGGGCGGGAAGATGTTTCGGCTTCGATCGGGCTGGACGTCACATGGCCCGGCATAAGCTATTACGGCTTCTCGCCTCAGCTTGAGCTTCGTGCCCGACGGACCTTTTCCAACGTCGATATCTATGACCGAAACGAGTATTCAGCCGGTTTGACGGCGGTCTCGCGTTTTTGATCTGACTGCCGGTTTCTGACACCAGTTCGTGCTCGCCAATGTTAGCGCCACACATTAGGCTTGCCTGAAAGCTATCTGACAGACGGAGGTCCGACATGGGCATTGAGTATTTGCACACAATGGTGCGCGTCAAAGATTTGGATGCGTCAATTGCGTTCTATAAGCTATTGGGGCTGACCGAACGTCGCCGGTCTGAAAGCGAGGGCGGTCGATTCACCCTCGTTTTCATGTGCCCTCCTGATCAGGCTGACGGGCACAATGATCTTGAGCTTACCTATAACTGGGACGGCGATGATGGCCTGCCATCTGACAGTCGCCATTTCGGACACCTCGCCTATAGCGTTGATAATATTTATGAAACTTGCCAGCTGCTGATGGATAACGGAGTGACAATCAATCGCCCGCCACACGATGGCCACATGGCTTTTGTGCGCTCGCCGGACAATATCTCGATCGAGATTCTGCAAAGGGGTGACGCTTTGCCCGCTGCGGAACCGTGGACCAGCATGGGCAACACCGGGCATTGGTAAAACCTTGGGCGGCATTGGCGGGAATTGCTTTGGCATTAATGCCGGGGCCTGCCCTTGCTTGCCGCCTTGCACTGGCTTTGGCCGTCGACATCTCGACCTCGATTGACTCGCGTGAATACGCTCTGCAACGGGACGGTTTGGCTGCTGCATTGACTGCACCCGAAGTTGTTTCGGCGTTTTTGGGTCATCCGCAGCCGGTTGCTTTGGCAGTGTACGAATGGAGCGGCCAACGCCAACAGCAACTGATTATCGATTGGACGCTGATCGACAACGAAGCCGCCATGTTTGGCGTCGCGGCACAGATATCCAGACAAGAGAGAACCGTGACGGGATACCCGACATCGCTTGGGCACGCGCTTCGGTTCGGTGCAGAATTGATGAGGAGCGCGCCAAGTTGTTGGCAGCACACGTTGGACGTAAGCGGCGATGGGAGGAACAATGACGGCTACCCACCAGCCGTCGCTTTCCGACATTTCGAATTTTCCAAAATGACAATCAATGGGCTGGCCATCGGCGGCGCGGAAGAAATCGACAGTCTGGTGACTTATTTTCGCAACCACGTCATTCACGGACCCGGCGCGTTTGTTGAGATTGCGGACGATCACTACGATTTCGAGCGGGCTATGCGGCAAAAGTTGGAGCGCGAAGTCGCCACACGGGCGGTCAGTCGTCTCGATATCGATCCATGAGGATCTGGCTGGCACTCGCCGTGATTTTCGCAGCTGTGCAGGCTCAGGCGAATTGCAGACTGGCGCTGGCACTAGCGCTGGAAGTCTCGGGCTCCGTTGCTGAGAAATCATACGTTCTTCAGATGAACGGCGTGGCGACGGCGCTAGCGGATCCAGATGTTCAAAACGCGCTGTTTGCGATGCCTGATGTTCCGGTCGCATTGGCCATTTATGAATGGTCGTCATCCGCCTATCAGCGGATGATCCTTGAGTGGACGATGTTGAATGGGCCAGCCGACCTTGAGGCAATCCGGACCACGCTGCTTGAGTGGCGCCGCAACCCGGCACCTGAAGCGACGGGGCTTGGAGCCTCGATGTTGTACGGGCGCGACTTGCTGGCCCGATCGCCGGAGTGCTGGCAAAACACGTTGGATATCTCGGCAGATGGCAAGAATAACGACTGGCCGGTTCCCGAACGGCTCAGACGCGAAGGACGCCTTGGCACCATGACCGTCAATGCACTGGTGATTGGTGAAGATTTTCTGTCGACGCTGGATCAAACGCCGGACGGCATTGCCGAGCTTAGCGCCTATTTCACGGCCCGGATAATCTATGGACCCAATGCTTTCGTCGAAATCGCGACAGGGTACGAAGATTACGCAACCGCGATGACGCGCAAGTTGCTGCGTGAGTTGGCGACCTTGCCGTTGGGGTCGCTTGACGAACCGGCTTCAGAAAGCCGCAATGTTAGATTGGCGCGCCAATCACGTGCATCGGACTAGTAAATATAGCGGATCTGATCGCTCCAGTAGCGTTCAAGCTTGCTGAGCGCGTCATTCAGATCAGCAATCTTGTCAGTTCCAACAAGCTTGTCCTGCTCTAATCCGACGGCATGACGCGTGATAAGCTCGTCCACCACCTCGCGCACCTCGCGGCCCTTTGGGGTCAGGCGCACCCGCACCGAGCGCCGGTCAATTTCGCAGCGCTGATGATGCATGAAACCCATGTCGACGAGCTTCTTCAAATTGTAAGACACGTTCGAACCTTGATAGTATCCGCGCGATTTCAATTCGCCTGCGGTCACTTCGTGATCGCCAATATTGAAAAGCAGCAACGCCTGCACCGCGTTGATTTCAAGAATGCCCAGTCTTTCAAATTCGTCTTTGATCACATCGAGCAACAACCGATGCAAACGTTCGATCAGGCTGAGGTTGTCCATGTACGATCGTTTGAAATCCTGTGCGTTGTCCGTACCAACCACACTTTCGTGCATACTCATTCCAAGGTCTCCGCCTGACTGCTCGCCGTGGCGCAGAATTGAACCGAATTTCCGAAGATTACGTTAAAAGGCGAAGATTTCTGACGACCGGATCGCCGACTAAGTCTTTACGATTTTACCGACTTGGAGATGTACGTGATCAGGTCTTCGAACTGAGTTGGCGTCGGTGCCTGGCCACTGACCCATTGATACAGGTCCTGGTCGTTTTCGTTCAGGAGGTCTTCGTAGAGCTCAAGCGTGGCTTCATCCATCGAAGCCCCTTCGGCATCAAAGAATGGCCCCAGAACGAGGTCCATTTCCTTTGTGCCACGTCGCCAGGACCGCATGCGCAGTCGTTTGAGACGAATGTCCGGGGCTTCGGTCATGGGGGCGTGTCCAAATGGCTTGCAGGTGCACCCTGCGGTTTCTATGAAACGTATATCGCGCATTACTACCGAGGACGACCATGGGCTTTCTTTCTGCGACACTCGACCGCGTGAAACCTTCACCGACCATCGCCATCAGTACGTTGGCTGGTGAATTGAAGGCTGCGGGCCGCGACATCATCAGCCTGAGCGCCGGTGAGCCAGATTTTCCGACGCCAGAGAATATCCGCGCGGCCGGGATCAAGGCCATCGAGGATGGCCACACCCGGTATACGGCCCCCGACGGCATCATCGAGTTGAAGTCCGCGATTGTCGAAAAGTTCAAGCGCGACAATGGTCTGACGTATTCAACGAACGAAATCACTGTCGGAACCGGCGGTAAACAGGTTCTGTACAACGCCTTGATGGCAACGCTGAATCCGGGCGACGAGGTGATTATCCCAGCACCATATTGGGTGAGTTATCCGGACATGGTGCTTTTGGCGGGCGGAACTCCGGTCATTGTCGAAGCGTCACTTGAGACCGGCTTCAAACTGATGCCGGACCAGTTGGAAGCGGCGATCACCGACAAGACAAAATGGTTGATCTTCAACTCGCCATCGAACCCGACCGGCGCCGGTTACAACCGCGATGAGCTTGCCGCATTGATGGCCGTCATCGAACGGCATCCGCATGTCTGGGTTCTGACCGACGACATGTACGAACACATCGCTTTTCCGGGCTTTACGTTTTGCACCCCGGTCGAGGTGGCGCCAAGTCTCCGCGATCGCGTGCTGACCATGAATGGTGTCAGCAAGGCCTATGCCATGACAGGGTGGCGGATCGGATACGCGGGCGGACCCGAGCACCTGATCAAGGCGATGCGAAAAATCCAGTCTCAGTCCACATCGAACCCGTCGTCCATCAGCCAATGGGCTGCGGTTGAAGCGTTGAACGGTCCACAGGATTTCATCCCCGAGAACGCCAAATTGTTCCAGCGACGGCGCGATCTGGTCGTCAAAGGATTGAACGCAGCCAAAGGTGTTGTCTGCCCTGAGCCGCAAGGGGCATTCTATGTCTATCCGTTCATCACGGAGTGCATCGGAAAAACCAGCGCGGGCGGAACATTCATCGAAAACGATGAGGCTTTTTGCAAAGCATTGCTGGAAGAAACCGGTGTCGCGGTCGTTTTCGGAGCTGCCTTTGGCTTATCGCCCGCGTTTCGCGTAAGCTATGCAACATCTGACGACTTGCTTGAAGATGCCTGTAGCCGCATCCAGACCTTCTGTGGAGGGCTTTCATGATCGGTCCACTGCCCGAATACTACTTTCGCGTTCGCGACAACGGCGCGATGGTGTTTCGCGTTGATACGGAAAACAAACACGGCCGGATCGAGATGGACCACGTTGCGGTCCTGAACATCAAGAATGGTGAGATCAAGCCGCATGGCGACCGCGTGCTGTCCGATGACGACAAGGCGGCGATCGAAAACTGGATGGAGCATCGACGCGCCGAGCTTAAAGCGCGCGATATCGATGATATTCTGCGCACCGTTGATCATTTGAACCTGACCGCCGCATGGGCCCAGCAGCGGGCAACACCAGACGAGCTGGAACGGGTAAGCGATGCGCTTTTGCTGGCTATGCACGACCTTAGAACGGTGCTGGTGCGCAAGAAATCCGACAAGATCAAAGCTGCCGAATAACGCGTAGCCTAATTCGACTTAAGCGGCCCCTTCCAAGGGCGCACCAGACCGGTCACACCTGTCCACGCATTGTCGATCAAAGCGCGCCCCAGAACACGATCCGGATTGGTTGGCGGCGGCATGGTGACACCGTCGAGTTTCAGAAATCCGAAGCGTCCGTAGTAAGGCGCGTCCCCGACCAACATGACGCGATCCCAATGTGTTGCGCGGCCACGAGCTTCTTCCATCAGGACTGCGCCCAAGCCTTCGCCCTGCCGGGTTGGGTGAACCG
>JAPPOI010000232.1 GCA_028818055.1 Boseongicola sp. | reverse complement strand
TCTGTCACAACGAAGGAGGCCGTAAAGGTGACTTCGTCAAAGAAGGGCGTAACTTGAGGTTTCATTGGTTGTCTCCAATTGATCTGATGTCGAAATATTAGAAAAATTTAATATGTCAATACGACTCGGCAAAAAAATATTAAAAAAGTTGAATATTTTTTCTGGAGGCCTATATCAAACGGTGAAAATACTGGATTCTTACTGTGGAAACTCAAATAGACATCCCAGCAGAAGCACTTTCTGCGTTCACCGATGGTGGTTCCGACGCGCCGGAACAAGCCGCGCGATTTTTAAAATCCATAGCGCATAGGGACCGCCTGAAGGTTCTGTGCGGACTATTGGATGGAGAACAATCGGTCGCGACTATCGAAGCGCAGGTGGGTGCCAGTCAGTCGGCCGTGTCGCAGCATCTAGCGCGTCTCAGAGCGGAAGGAATACTCGCCGCTCGGCGTGAGGGAAGACAGATTTACTACTCCATCTCAGATCCGATGGTCCGAAACCTGATCGAATTGCTCTACGTGAGATTCTGCGCAACCGAATAGTTCTGAACAAGCGACAGCTGACAGTCACCATTTGGCAAGTGGTAGATCAGAAGTTTCCTTCTCGACGCCCAGTCTAGAAATCGGCTGTTTTTAGTATTGCCCGTTGTGGTTTCTTGAATGAGATCGGGCGGTGATTGTTGGCACAATTTTCACCTTACAAATTTGTAAATCTCACGTTCAGCTCTTGTGAAGTGTCTTTCCTATTTCAGTTCCATCGGACGGCAACGTCCCTCAAAAACTGAAAATGGAGACACAACGATGAACACGAAACTTATCACAGGCTGCGCACTTTCTGGATTGGTAGTTGCGGGCGGAATTGCCACCATGGTCTCAGCCCAGACAGTCGCGGAGGCGACCAACTTGACCGAAGAACAGGTCATCGAAATTGCCCTGATGGAAGTTCCGGGCGAACTGATGGAAGTCGAGCTTGAAGACAGCCGTAAGGGTCAAATCTATGAGGTCGAGATTACCGCAGAGGACGGCACAGAAGTGGAAGTTGAAATCGCTGCTTCCACAGGCGAAGTTCTAAAAGTCGAAGCGGACGGTGAAGGCTGCGATAAAGATGACGACGGTGACCGCGCATAGGTCCAATTCAGATTTCACATCCCAATTGATACTTGTAGGCTGCCTGCGACGGCGGCCTACACTGCTACAAGTAACGAACGGATCGTCATGCGCATATTGTTGTTGGAAGATGACAAGCAACTAGGGCCTTGGATCGCGGGTGGCCTACGTGAAGAAGGCCACGTGGTTGATCACTTTGTCGATGGGAAAGAAGCGCTTTTGGCGGCCATGGGGCAAGAGTTTGATTTACTTGTTTTGGACCGTATGGTGCCGGGTCTGGACGGACTTGCGGTTTTGAAATCCTTGCGCGCATCAAAGAATTCGACGCCAGCACTTTTCTTGACAGCTCTGGGTGAGGTTGATGCCCGCGTCGAAGGGTTTGACGCAGGTGGAGACGACTACCTGACCAAGCCCTTTGCCTTCGCCGAGTTGTCGGCACGTGTGAGCGCGCTTGGACGCCGTAGAGACTCAGGATCATCGAGCGAGCCTGAGCAGACTGTTTTGCGATATGGCGACCTGACACTCGACCTTTTGTCTCGCCAATGTGAGCGCCAGGGACAAACGATCGACTTGATGGCGAAAGAATTCAAGCTTCTCGAATACTTCATGCGGCGGCCAGGGCGACTGGTCACTCGTACGATGTTGCTGGAACAGGTGTGGGACATGAGCTTTGATCCCACAACCAGCGTTGTTGAGACGCATATCAGCCGATTGAGATCGAAGATCGACAAACCGTTTGACGACAACTTACTGCGCACCCGCCGAGGCGAAGGTTATGTCTTTGGCAAGTAGCATATTCGACCGGGTTAGATGGTTGCGCCGTTCCTCAACCCTGCGACTTTCGCTTCTTTTATCGGTGATCTTTGCAATCGGGTTTGCGGTTTCGGTTTTCGTGGCGCTGACCCTTGGAAGGGACGCCAACGAACGTCGCGTTGATGCCACTCTTGTGGCTTTGGCGAATGCGTCCGTACTTGAAGACGAAGGCAGCTCGGACCCACGAGTGATCCTGAGGGCTGCTGAGGATTTGGGCGGATTGCCAACCCCTTTTGAGCGAGCGGTTCAGCGAGGCGGTGGGACCGTACAATTGAAAAACAACTACCAGCAATCTGACATTTGGCGGGTGCTTGTCACCAATGACAGTCAAGGCGTCCCGGTGATGATCGCTGTACCGTTGGAAGACAGTGAGGAAACACAAGAACTGCTCGCTGGCATACTTTGGACGACCGCCGGGGTCGTGATTGCTTTGACGCTCGTCATTGGGCTGGCAACCGGGCTTTTGGCACAACGCCGGTTGGCCCGGATCGACCACACTCTGGAAAAGTTGGCAGCAGGTGATCTGACCGCACGCACAGGTCACGTGCGGTCGAAGGACGACCTGGACGACATCGCTCGTCAGCTTGACGTTACTGCTGCCGAGCTTGAACGCCTGGTCACGCAAACCAGACATCTAAGCGCCAGCATTGCCCATGATCTGCGTACGCCGCTTGCTCGTCTCAGGGCCCATCTGGAAATGCTGCCAGATGGCAGTGAAAGGGGTGCGGCCCTGGAGGAAGCCAGCCGACTGTCGAGCATATTTGACACCATCATGCGCGTCGCCCGGATTGAAGCGGCGCAAGGGCGGGATGGTTTTGAGGCTGTTTCGCTTCGAACACTCGTTGAGGAAGTGGCAGAGATATTTGGTCCTGTGATTGAGGACGAAGGCAAAGTGCTGGAAGTCGTTATTGATGCCACTGCGGACATCGAAGCTGACCGACAAATGCTTGTGCAAGCGTTGGCAAATCTTATTCAGAATGCCCTCGTTCACGGAGGCGATAGGATTTCACTTTTTGCCAAGGGTCAGAGTATTGGTGTCGCCGACGACGGCGCAGGCGTTGATCCGAGCCAATTTGACGAAATCATAAAACCTATGGTGCGACTTGATGCGGCACGCACGCGGGATGGCTCTGGTTTGGGGCTAGCTTTAGTGCGCGCAGTTGCCGAGAGGCATGGCGCCACGCTGGATTTGTCACGAAATCAACCAAGCGGTCTCAAGGTCTCGATCAACTTTGCAAATTTGTAAGGTTCGGTACAGGCACCGGTAAAATCGGTCCTCCATATCCATGTCATCGAAACATTGATGAACATGGAGAAACCAAAATGACCACTCTGATCAACACAACAAAGAACGCCGTTTCCAACGTTGTTCTGTTTGCCGCCTCTGCATTGATGGCAGGGCTTGGCATCGCGGTCATCGCAACCCTGGCGGTGTTTGCCTTTTTTGCAATGGGTATTGCATTGATTGCAGCCCCCTTCGTCGGTCTCGCCATGCAGACAACCGACGCTCCTGAAAAAGCAGAATTTGCTGCCTAATCATATCAGCGGACGGGAGAGCGAGAATGACCACCAAAGCGGAACCGCACGGTTATGTCACAAAGGGAATCCACTGGGTTTCTGCCGGATTGATTGCCTTTGGATATTTCAAAGGCTTGGAGAACGTCTCAGAACTGGCTGACCCTGCCACTTTTCGAACCGAGGTCTTGTTCGCTCTCGCCATCGGCGCACTTTTTGCGTTCCGTCTGTTTTGGACGAAGAAGATCGGTGGAGCGACGAGGTTGCCTCAAGACGCACCACGGTGGGAACACTTTGCCTCTCGTGCGGTTCACATAGGTCTTTATGCCTCTGTCTTTGGCATTGTGTTGTCAGGTCTCGGGATCGCACTTGGCTTCGCGACACCGCTTCTCGGCGGCGTGTTTGTAACGACGATGATCGGGATACATGAACTTGCGCTGATGGCATTGCCGCTACTTCTTATTGCCCACATCGCCGGAGCCCTTTGGCACAAATTCGTGCGAAAAGATGGAGTGATGGAGAGCATGGTGTACTAAGCGGTGGATTGAAGAACACGCCCTCAATGCCCCGCTCATACCACGAGACCTGTGCGGGGTTTCGAGTGAGTTTTGTCAGATCAGATCCGGTGCTTTTCCAAATTGAAAAGATTTTCAGACGGGAAGCACGTCAGCCAGCTTCATCCTTTGGATTTTTCCAGATGGACCTTTGGGAAGCTCAGCCATGAAGTGGATTGCATCGGGCGATTTGAATGAACCAAGTCGCCCATTGCACAGCTTGATCAAAGTATCAGCGCTGACTCGCGATCCTTCGCGCAGACGGACGGCGGCTTCGACGCGTTCGCCGTAGCTATCGCAAGGACGGGCAAATGCCGCCGCTTCGATAACATCAGGATGTGAGTACAGCGCTTCGTCGATCTCGCGTGGCGCGATGTTTTCACCGCCTTTGATTATGAGTTCTTTCAAACGGCCGGTTACATACACATAGCCGTCTTCATCCATTCGGGCGAGGTCACCGGTACGCAACCACCCATCCCGAAACGTTGCCGAAGTCGCCTCGGGGTTCTTGAGATACTCGAGTAATACGTTTGGCCCCTGAACGACGATCTCGCCTTCGACGCCATGTGGGACTTCCTCGCCTTCGGAATTCTGAATCATGACAATGCAGCCAAACGCAATTCCGGGCGATCCGATCTTGCGAACACTTGGTGGTAAAGGGTTCGACAGTATTTGCGCTGCCGTTTCCGTCAGACCCATGGTTTCGATGATGGGAACACCAAATCGCTTTTCGAAAGCGGACTGAGTTTCGACCGCAAGAGCAGACGATGCAGACCTTCCAAACCGAAGCTGTGATCTGCACGTTTCAGTCGGCTCTGCCGAACCGTGAAGCAGATGCGACACAATCGTCGGCACAACGGAAAACCAAGTCGCGCCTCCTGCCTCGACTTGATCCCAAAAGCGCGATGCCGAAAACTTTGACACCATTGCCAAAGAACCGCCGGATACGAGGCTACCCATAACTGTCACGCACAGCCCGTTGATGTGATAGATTGGAAGGACGCAGAAACCGCGGTCTTTCGAGGTAAGATCGTGCGCTATTGCGCTTGTCCATCCGCCGGCCAAAAGGCTTGAATTGGTGTGAACAACACCTTTCGGCTTTCCCGTCGTTCCGGATGTGTACATGAGAAGCGCATGGTCGCCCGGCTCGACATCAAACAGCGATACTTCAGTCCCGCTACCCAATGACAGAGGGATAACGCCGCCGGAATTGGCTTCTTCGAATGTATTTGAACAGCTCTCATGCACATATGCAAAACGAGCTTCCGAGTGATCAAGAGCATAGCTGATTGCATCACGCCCTGCGGCCAAGTTGATCATTGTTGCGCGAAACCCACCGTAGACCGCGCCATAAAAGGCAATGACCCCCTCTTTGCTGTTTGGAGCAACAATCGCGACACTGTCGCCTTTTTCAGCACCCCTAGCTGTCAGCGCTGCGGCGAAGTCGTGAGCTTCGGTGCGAAGGTCTGCCCAAAGCAGAGAGGTTCCTGTCTCGGGGAATGAGATTGCCGTACCGCCCTTGTCCGCACGCATATCCAGCCAATCGCGCACAGTTCCCGAAGGCGGGTTGTCACGATCAAGGATCATTCGCCCGCTTCCGTCCAGTACGCGCCAAAGACATCATCTAATGTTGGTTCTCTGGCTGGAATTTCGCGGACGATTTTTGTGGTCTGGAGAAAATGCTTCCAATGGACGTTTTCATCGACCGCATTGCCGCCCCAAGCCCCACACCCCATGCTCAGCGAGAACGGCATACCATTTGTGAAAGCGCCTCCGGTCGCAAAGGTGTGTGCTTGATTGACGATAACCCGGCTTGTCGGGATAGCCTTTGCAAGTTGGTACTAACGGTCCGAAGTGTTTGTGTGCAGGCACACAGAATGGCCGGCACCTTGATGCCGCTGAATTGCCTCGGTTGTTTCAACGGCAGCGTCAAAATCGCTTGCGCGGTAAAGGGCGAGAACGCGGCTTAGTTTCTCTCCACTGAGCGGGTGATCCGCACCAATACCCGATGTTGGGACGGCGATGTACTCTGTTCCTTCTGGAACTTGATCTTCAAGACCAAGAGCCCTGATCATTTTGTCGGCATCCTGCGCGATGACTTCGCGATTCAAATGGCCGCCGGGCCACAGTTTGGCAACAACTGCAGCCTCATCTTCGACAACGGCGCCGCCAGCGCGCGACATGGCGTCGACAAACGCATCGTAGACTTCATCGACAACGACAACTGCATTTTCGGATGAACACGACGTGGCATTGTCGAATGTTTTTGATGCTCGAATTTTCTCTGCTGCGGAATCGAGATCACCTGTCTCGTCGACGATGACCGTGACATTGCCCGCACCGACGGCCACGGCTGGTGTTCCGCATGTCTGTGCCCGGTGGACGTTGTTTTGGCTGCCGGTCGCAATGACTTTGTCACAGGTTTCCATCAACCTTTGCGTTTTCTGTTTGGAACCCGGTGCCGGAACCATCTGAACCAGGTCCGGGTTCTCGCCAATTTTGGCGAACTCAGCATGAATGAATTCAAGCAAACGCTCGCACGAAGCGACGCCCTTCGGAGACGGAGCCACTACGATGGCATTTCCACATTTCAAAGCATTTATGATGTTGTTCGCCGGCGTTGCTGCAGGGTTTGTAGAAGGCACAATCGCCCCAATAACACCCATCGGGCGTGCGATCTCAGTTATTCCTGTATCTGCGTCGTCTCGAATTACCCCAAATGTCGCGACGTTTTGAATGTCGCGCAGTAGCCCCAAAGTTTTCCTGTGGTTCTTCGTAATTTTGTCGGGAACATTGCCCAATCCGGTTGTCTGCACCGCTAGCTCGGCAAGCTCGCGATTTCGATTTGGTTCCATGATTGCCCACCCAACAGCAAGGGCGGCACGATCATAGCGTTCCTGCGAGCCATTGCTCTCGTAGTCGGACAGCGCCGCACGCGCACGAGCCATTACGGCATCAAGATCTGAAAGTTGATCTGGGGCAGACATGGTAATTTCTTTCAGGAATTCACCGCCCCGGCTTTGCCGGGACGGTGTCGTTGCGTTTGAACTTAGAGACCAGCGAGCAGCTCTTTAAGGGTCTGCTCGCGTGCTGCCCACATTTCAAGAACCTCATCACGAGTCATGATGTGCATTGGCGATCCGCCAGCCTTCATTTTGCCTGCAACACGTCCGTTCTCGAACATCGTCGGCACAATTTCAGCCAGCTTGTCGATGATCGGTTGAGGTGTACCTTTTGGCACCATAACGCCGCGGAAGTTGACGCTGGCGTTGTCGATATCAAAGCCCTGTTCCTTCAGAGTTGGAACATCCGGCAGGAAGTCATTCCGTTCCAGATCAAAGACACCGAGGATTTTCACGTTTCCGGCTTCACGCGCACGGAACGCATCGCTGAGGTTGTTGACGCCGCCCAAAACTTCACCAGCGATCACGGCCTTCATTGCGCCTGCGCCACCTTTGTTGTTCGGGATATAGGCAAGTTTCACGCCAGCCGCTTTCTCAAGCTGAAGCGCGGCAATGTGGTGACCCACAAAAAGACCTGCACCCGAGAACGTCAGCTGGCCCGGGTTCGCTTTTGCGTAGTCAACAACGTCCGACATCGAGTTGAACTCACTGTCCGCCGCAACAACGAAAACCGCCGGGTCGGCGCCCCAGTTGGCGATCGGTTCAAAGCTATCTGCCGAGTATTCCACGCCACCTTCGATCGACTGAGCGATGAAGTGCGGAATGTTGTAAGCGCCAAGAGTATAGCCATCGGCCTCGGCTTGGGTGGCAAACCAATTCCAGCCGACGCGTCCGCCAGCGCCGGGTTTGTTGATTATTGCGATCGGCATGCCGAGCGCATCCTCGTTGCCAGCTGTCATTGTCACGATGCGAGCTTGGAAGTCGGTCGCACCGCCAGCGCCATAGCTGACCATCATCATGATGGGGCGCTCTGGGAAATTTTCGTGACCACCGGCAAGCGCGCCGGTCGTCATTGTCATCAGCCCCATTGCGGCGGCCGCTACTAGTTTCTTCATGGATTATTCCTCCCTAGGGTTGATCTGCCGCCATTGCGGTTCAGAAGAAAATCTCTCGCGGAGTGAAGACATTTAGAAGTTTCGCGAAGAGACCGTACATGACCGCCAGAAAACCAGCGGTAATGATCACGCGCTTGATCCAGCTCTTCACCTCGTTGTGGGAAGCAGGATCATAGAGCGACAAGAGAATAAAAAACGTTGCTGTTGAGGCCGTGTAGAAGCCCAGTTGCTTTGCTGCCCAATAGACAAAGATCAAAGCAACAATCAGCCCCGGCAGGATGTTCATCATCGACCGGCGGTCTAGACCATTGCCAACCTTCGTGTGTCCAAGGACAGCTTTGCCGAACGTCCAGAGCGCGAGCACAACAAAGACTGTCGAGATCAAGCGTGGAAACAGGAATGCTGCAGCTGGTTCCTGTGTGTAGCTCACGTAAGCAACCGTGATACCGACTGCGGCGACGAGCCCGCTGGCGATGATATGCTGTGTCCTTGGCAGATCAGTCATGACAACGCCTCTTCCTTCTCGATGGCATCATCTTTCGTCGTGTAGCGGCGGCTGCGAAGCTCCATCCATGCCGAGTAGGCAATGGACGCCACGACGATGGTGATTAGCGTCAGGTTCAGCGCCCCGGTGAAGAAGTATTGACCGACGCTTGATGTTGCGTTTGCGATCATGCTGCCTTGGATGAAGTTGGCTTCAGCAATCGGGCCAAGGATGAGCCCCAGAACCAGTGGTGCGGCCGAAAAGCCAAACCGCTCAAGGAAGTACATTCCAGTTCCAAGAGCCATCATCACATAAACGTCGCCCATCGAATTCTGAACCGAGTAGCTTCCGAACACGGCCAGACCCAGTACGACGGCGGCCATGACCGCATTTGGAACCTGAGCCACTTTGGCCGCAAGGCCGGCGACATAGAGCCCAAAGATGCACATCAGAATCTGTCCGACGAGCATCGAATTGATGAAGGTCCAAGCGACGTCGGGATAGTTATCAAACAGATCGCTCCCTGGGAAAATCCCGTGGATGAGAAGGCCGCCAAGCAAGACGGCCGCAGTTGGCGAGCCTGGAATTGAAAGGGTCAGCAGCGGCACCAGCGACGGCCCGACCATGGCATTGTTGGCGCTTTCTGCAGCGATGACACCTTCACTATGTCCGGTCCCGAACTTCTCGCTTTCCGAGCTCATCTTCTTGGACTGGTCGTAGGCCACAAGGCCCGCAATCTGGCCACCAACGCCTGGGATCAGGCCGATGATCGAGCCGGACAGCGTTCCAATGGTCAGCGCTCGCGTACGGCTAAATACTTCCCGGAATGCGTCTTTGATCGGATGCCGTTCAACCGTGAGCACTTCTGCGTCGAGCGACTTCCTGCCCTTGGCAAACATCGTGATGACCTGTGGGATCGCGAAGAGCCCGATCAGAGCGGGAATGACGTTAATGCCCCCTGAAACGCTGGAATGGAAGATGAAGCGTTGGGCGCCCATGATGTCATCGAAACCGATCGTCGCCAGCCAAAGGCCGATACAACCCGACAACAGACCTTTGACAACCGAACTTGAGTCAAGCGATCCGATCACCGTCACGCCTAGAATTGCCAGCCAGAAAAGATGCGACGGTCCGAACGCAAGCGCCCATTGTGCAAGCACCGGTGTGAGGAATATCAAAAGCAGAACACCAAAAACGCCGCCGACAGCCGACGCGAGAAACGAGAGCTGCAATGCTCTGGCGCCCTGACCTTTTTGGGCCATTGTATGCCCATCCAAAGTTGTCGCGATGTTCGCCGGTGCACCTGGGATCTTTAGAAGGATCGCACTGACGGCCCCGCCTGCTACGGTTGATGTATAGGCAGCGCCAAGAAGGATGAGCCCCTGTGCAGGTTCCAACCGAAACGTGAATGGTATCAAGAGTGCGACGGCCATGGTCGGTGAAAGACCCGGCGTCGCGCCAAGTATCAAACCGCCAATCGTGCCAATCAGCAGCAGGCCAAAATTTATCGGCGTAAAGACATCGCCGAAGTAGGCCAGGAATTCCAAGGTCGTATCCTCCCACACCCATTGCGGGTTGACCCGTCAGCCTAAGCAATGAAAATAGTAATGCAAATGTTTTCATTTTCTAGCTGAAAAATGGAATTAAGATACTGTAATGAATGATAAAAAAGCTGATATTGTTGCCGTTGCAAAGGCTGCAAGAGTTTCGCCTTCAACGGTGTCTCGAAGCTTCAATCATCCGGAATTGGTGAAAGCCTCGACAAGGAAAAAGATTGATAATGCAGTTCGTCGACTTGGCTATATCCGAAATCGCGCCGCACAAACCATTCATGGCATTCGAAGCGGAACCGTAGGGTTGATTGTTCCGACGGTAGACCACACGATTTTTGCTGAACTCATCCAAAGCTTTTCGGAATCCATCGAGGAGCTTGGCTTCACAATCCTACTTGCGTCGCACGCCTACGATCTGCAGCGCGAGTATGTTCTGGTTCGTAAAATGCTGGAGCATCGCGTTGATGGCATGGCTCTTATTGGTACCGAACATGCGGCCGAGACCTTTGGTCTTTTGGAAAGCCAGAACACCCCAACAATTCTCTTGTGGAATTATTCTGACAAGACACCATTTCCGTGCGTTGGGTCAGACAATTTCAAAGCGGGCTGGCTGATTGGTGATCATTTAGGTCGTTTGAAACATGAACAGGTTGCCGGACTTTTCCCGCCAACAGCGGGGAACGATCGCGCAGCTGATCTCCTCCGCGGTGTTGAGG
>JAPPOI010000379.1 GCA_028818055.1 Boseongicola sp. | reverse complement strand
TGAAGATCGCAAATGCGCAGGTGAACTACGACGGGCGGCGCCGACGAGCCATGAGCCCCAAACCACCGAGGCCGGCCAAAAGCATCGGGAATGCTGCCGGTACAGGAACCGGAGTCACATTCATGATGTCGACAAGCCATTGGGTGTTGCCGTCATTGCTTGGATGACGACCGTCAAGACCCACGCGGAACATGCCGCGAAGTCCGTTCAGGCGAAACGCAGGGTCGCCATCTTGAAGCGTTGCAGTTTCATCAAGGCCTCCGCCGCGGACCAGAACGTCCATTTCGGCACCCAAAACGCCACCGACAACAGAGATTACCAGGTCAAAAGTGTAATCCAGTGCGGTGATTTTGAATCCGTCACGGCAGCAATCGTAAACGTTGCCGAAGATCCATGCGTCGCCCGAAAAGATCAGTTCGGGATTGTCCAGACGATTTGAAAATTCTCCTAGGACGGTCGGGTTGTCATAGAAAGGGCCGCTGTGCAAATCGACATTTGGACCTTCGACGATGACGCCAGACAGGTTGCTATAGGTAGCCGCAGACACCGGCGCTGCTACAATAGCAAGGCACGCTGCCGCGATAGACAGTAGTTTCTTCATGTTTTCCCCTCACAAGCAAACTCCAACTCGGAGCTTGCAGTAATACAAGCACGTCCCTGTCACCCCAGCGTGCCCAGAAACGCAAACGAGATATGATACGAGGGCTCCACCAGAGCCAACGCCGCATCTATAACGTGGGGTACATTTATTCAGCAACACAATATAAGGTATTGTAGGGAACGTCGAAACTGTTTCCAAAATCTATGATTGATGTTTCCAAATCGAATACAGTAATGCTGTTGAATTGGGCACAAATCGGTCTGGAGATTGTGTCGGTCAGCGACTTGCTCAACTGCCGAGAATGCGGTTTGCACACATGATGATCGACGCACATTCTGAATTCGGGATGGGATCGGGTGTTTTGTTTGCAATATGATTACAAGCGTCCGCTTTGAGCTCAAATTAGATATTCGATTTGCTAGTTGGATTGCCTATCGGCTTGCATGCATGATCGAGATCATTGGTCCTAGATTCTGAATTGTCGGTAACGCGTGTTATGCTTCCGTGTGGATCATATCGGAGGCTAGTATGTGTCGTCGCAGCGGAATGCTGTTTGCAGCAGCGATTGCAGCTTTGCTGTTTAGCACTTCAACTGCTGCGCAAGTACAGGATTTTAGCGTTATAGAACCTTCTCCGGGGTATCTGAAGGTGACTTCAGGTGAGATAATCGCCCGGCTACGTTTGGGTGCATGTGAGCCAGGATACGAGGACGCGTGTGCGCAAGGTGCACAACTTCAGAGAAGCGAGTACTTGCCCTCGGCGTCACATTCGCACGGTGAAACCGTGACATATCGCTGGGAAATTTTTGTGCCAAATGACTTTGTCTACGAAACGCTGAGCGGTGATCTTCGGGCCGGTCGGTTTTACAACGACTCCGGCGAAGCGATTTTGTCATTCCTCCTGGATGGGACCTCAGGACTAACGGTCAATCGAAAAACGTGCTTTGGCCCTGAGGGCTTTGGTCAATGGCACCAGGTCGAAGTTAAGGCCGTTTGGGACTCAACCAAGAAGAAAGGCTTAAAAGATAAGACGCCTGGCGCCATCTCAATTAGTTGCGATGGCGTTGAAGTCCATTCAAGCTCTGGTCGCCCCACGGTTGGCGAAGGCAAGAGCGTCTGGCTTGCTTTGGGCCTCAGGGGAGCGATGAGGTTGGCTGACGGCGACAATGCGACGGCGCACTTTCGAAACCTTGAGTACCGTTGATGGCAGCTGTTGCCATTCCCCTAAATTCAGATGGTAGCTCTTCCCGCAAAGCTGACATTGACTACAGCAATACACACCTAAAAAAAGCCGCCCCGAAGGGCGGCGTTTTTTTTCGAACATCGTCGAGAGATTACTGATGTTGCTCATTAGGTTTGGCGGTGACCTACTCTCCCACGTCTTAAGACGCAGTACCATCGGCGCTGCAGCACTTAACGGCCGAGTTCGGGATGGGATCGGGTGTTTTGCTTGCGCTATGACCACCAAACCAAAAGAACAACATCGAAACCAAGTCGCGTACACTTTGGTGTATGCTTTCGAGCCAGTCTTCTACTGGATCAAATCAAGCCTATCGGACAATTAGTATCGGTCAACTGAACGCATTACTGCGCTTACATCTCCGACCTATCGACGAGGTGGTCTACCTCGGTCCTCAGGGATACCTTGTTTTGAGGGGGGCTTCCCGCTTAGATGCCTTCAGCGGTT
>JAPPOI010000080.1 GCA_028818055.1 Boseongicola sp. | reverse complement strand
AGATTTCTCTGAACGCATTGTCTGGGTATCTGAACGGAATATCGGCCGCTGCGGCAGAGTTTACACAAGTCAACGACGACGGCACGCTGGCGACTGGCCAACTCATGCTTCAGCGGCCGGGGCGGATGCGGTTTGAATACGACTCGCCCGAAGATACGTTGGTGATAGCAGGACAAGGCCAGATCGCAATTTTTGATGGCCGTTCAAACGTGCCGGACGCCGAAAAGTATCCGCTCAACCAGACACCTCTGAAACTTATACTGGAACGGACGGTAAATCTTGCGCGCCGAAACATGGTCGTGGGACATGATTTCGACGGATCGGCGACAGTTGTGGTCGCACAGGATCCGGAGCGCCCCGAGTACGGGAGCATTTCGCTGAAGTTCACTGGCGATCCGATTGAACTTCGTCAGTGGGTAGTGACCGACGGTCAGGGAGCGACAACCACTGTCATTCTGGGAAAATTCGAGAAGCGTCAGGGGTTCAGCCCGCGACTGTTCGACATCAAAGGCGAAGAGAAACGTCGCAGTGGTTAGGCCTACGCTTTTCCGCAAAACCTAAGTTGGGTGTCGTACATTACCGCGCGGTCCGCGACTTCGCGGGAAATGCGCAGAAGCCAGCTTTTCTTATTGTAGCTTCCACGTCTAAAGCCGGTGCGGCCTTCGTGGTAGGCTAGGTACTGGTTGCGCGTATCTGAAAGAGCAATGCCCAGCTCTTCCCGTGACTTCGAGAAATACCAACCCATGAAATCAGTGGCATCGTCAATGTCATCGCGGCGCGCGCCTCGGCCGCCTTCCGCACGTTGATAGTCTTTCCAGGTCCCATCCAGCGCTTGGCTGTAGCCATAGGCTGACGATTGGCGACCCATTGGGATTACACCCATGGAATACTGAATCGGCGTACGGGCGTTTCCGATGAACTTCGATTCTTGATAAATCGTCGCCATCTGGACCGCGACCGGTACACCCCAGCGGCGCTCGGTCCGCTTCATTGCGCTAAGATACTTGGGACGCTGATCAACAATCGAACACGCGTCATTAAGATTTTTGGGCGCGGAATAATTGCTGCTGCCGCAACCTGCGACAAACACCATCAATACCAGCGCGCGAAAGGGTCTGCTCATGCCTCAAACGCTCATTGTTTTTTTGAACTATAACGCAATTCACCGAAGTGTGGAAACGAGATTTCGTGATCTACAGAGTAAGGGCCAAAAGAAGCGGCAGAATGCCAACAGATAAAAGCGTCGAGACAACAACAAGCCCCGCCACGCTGTCTGAATCAGCACCATACTTTTCCGCGAGCAGATAAGAAGTGACCGCCACGGGTGTCGCGACCTGAATGACCAGAACACCAAACGCGATTTTATCCAGTGGGAAAAAGCTACCAACACCCCAAGCCACGCCGGCACAGATGATAGCTTTGGCAAGAGAAATCCAGAAAACGCGGCCAAAGCTTCTGGGCTTCAAGCGCGCGACTGCTACTCCCAATGTGATCAGCATGAGGGGGATGGCAAGTTGCCCAATCAGGTCCAATGTGTTGGTTAAGAACTGCGGTGTTTCCCATCCTTGCCATAAAAACAGGCCTCCGAGCAGCGTTGCACCGACGATTGGCTCTTTCAGAACGGTAACCAGCGAAGCGCCGCCTGAAACCACCCAAACGCCAAACGTAAAGGAAATTATTGCCATGATAGCGAAGACGACCACCGCATAGCCAAGACCGATTTCACCAAACGCAAACAGCGCGAGCGGAAGGCCAAGATTTCCTGTGTTTCCAAATATCAAAGGTGCCAGATATGTTCGAAAATCGAGCTTAAACGCCCTCACAAATACGAAAAATATAATAGTTACAATAAGATAGGCCGCGATGGTTGCCAAAGATAGTTGCGTAAGCGCGCCTGGGTCGATTTCTGTCTTCATAAGTGCGGTAAAGATCAGACATGGCACACCCAGCGTCATTGCCAGCTGCGTGACAAAGCGTATTCGATACTCGATCCCCAGCTTTACCCAAATGAAACCAATTCCGGCCAGCAAGAAGACCGGAGCAACAATTTCGAAGACTGTCAGGATGGCGTTCACAAACTGTTTCCTGTGATTCGGTTCAAAGACGTCGACACGGCAAGTAACCGAGATTACAAAAGATTCCAGGGGGTAAAGTTATGTTCAAGACTCGCGCCAAATACGCGTTGGGCCAAGTTGTGCGTCATCGAAAGCATCCATTCCGTGGGGTTGTGTTTGATGTTGATGCAATGTTTTCCAACACTGAAGAATGGTATCAGGCAATTCCCGAGGACAGTCGGCCGTCCAAAGATCAGCCGTTTTATCATCTCTTGGCAGAGAATGATCAAAGCTACTACGTCGCGTATGTCTCAGAACAAAATTTGGTCGCAGATTACTCTGGGGAACCTGTCGATCATCCAGATTTGCCAGAGTTCTTCGGTGATTTTGACGATGGGCACTACCCAATGCACTTCCAAATGAACTGACGTCAGTTCGCAAGGATCGGTTGGGCATCAACACTTAATATCCAACAGCCATTCCATCCTTTCGGGGATCAGAAGCTCCAATCAAGACACCTTGTTTGTGGTCGATTTGGATGGCCTGCGCGCCGCCGATAGGCTCATCGCGGACATTCAATTTGTGCCCTTTGGCTTCAAGGTCGCGTCTGGTCGTCTCGAGCATCGATGTTTCGACGCGCAATCCGTCCGGCTCAGGGAACACCCGCGTGGCATCAATCGCTGATTGCGGGTCCATGCCGAAGTCAATCATGTTTGAGATGACATGAGCATGCCCGGTAGCCTGATACTGACCGCCCATTACCCCGAAAGCCATGTCAATGTTTTGGCCTGTCCGAGTCATCGCAGGAATGATCGTATGCATGGGTCGCTTGTTTGGGCCGATTTCGTTGGGATGACCCGGAGTCAGATTGAAGCCGGATCCACGGTTGTGGAAAAGGATTCCGAATTTGTCCGTGGCAACACCTGACCCAAGGCTCGCAAAGATCGAGTAGATCAAACTTACGGCCATGCCGTCGCGATCCACCGTCGTGATCAGGACCGTGTCCTTGTGAACGTCTTCGCTCAAAGGTGCCGCGTCCGCCATCGCAGTGTTTCGATCTATCAAACCAGCGAGTGATTTCGCGGTTGCCTGATCCAAGAGATGGTCGAGGGCGGTCATGTAGTCAGGATCAGAAAGAAATCGATTGCGGGCATCGTAAGCCAGTTTTGTTGCTTCGATTTCCAAGTGAAGTCTTTCAGCCCCATGCGGATCTAGCGAGGCCAAATCAAACTCTGCCAAAATCTGGCAGATCAAAATGGCGATTGCGCCCTGTCCATTCGGCGGATGTTCAATGAGCTCAGTACCCCGGTAGTGTCCGGAACACGGCGTATCGAAAGTAGTGGCTGTATTTGCGAAGTCGCTGGCCGAGTGAACGCCGCCAATGGAAGATAATGCAGCCAACATATCTTCAGCGACTTCGCCCTCATAAAAACCTGATGCACCATCACGGGCGATGCGGCGCAAAACCTCTGCCTGACCTGGCGCACGGAAAACCTGCCCAAGCGACATCGCTTTCGAGCCTTGGGTGAAATACTTTTGGGCCGAACCGTTCAGATTGGATTGCGGGATGCCAGCGAGGTCATAGCTAACGCGGGGGGCGATTGGGACACCGGCCTCGAAGTGATCAATTGCTGGCGCAAGAATGCGGTCAATTCCAGCACGACCATATTTTTCGGACATATCGCAAAATGCCCGAATGGCACCAGGCACCGTGATCGATGCGGCGTGTCCTGCTTCGATGCGTTCCAATCCGTCTCCGCGCAGCGCCGCTGCGTCGATTGCATTTGGCGCGCGGCCCGAGCCATTTATTGCGGTTACCTCGTTTGTGCCGGCTGGCTTTATCAAGGCAAAACAGTCACCGCCGATGCCAGTCATGTGAGGTTCGCAAGCTCCAAGCAAGACTGCGCCGGCGATCGCAGCGTCCAATGCGTTTCCGCCATCTCGCATGATGTTCAATGCTTCGTAAGCGGCCAATGGATGTGACGTGGCCACCATCGCGTTTGAGGCATAAACGGCTGATTTTCCGGGGGAGCTAAAAATACGCATATTCTGGTCCGATCTCGTGCGGTTTCAGACACTAGCGCGAGGTGCCGCAATTGCAATTCGGAAGTCGGCTGTATGTGGGAGATAAGCCTCGACGTCGCGTACTGGGTGGGGGCTGTAAAAACACGACGCCGAGGGAAGCTTCAAAAGCTACGCTAAGGATTTATCGTGGCCGGCGGGCGCGTTTGCGGTGCTTTTGCGGCAGGAATGTGGCTTTGTTTCGGCATTTTGAACAATTGCTAGACGAGGAGCGGCATTGATCATGGTTTCAACGAGGCTGAAGTCATTTGGATCAGGCGGCGCGTTAGGTCTTGTCTCAATTCTATGACCTTGAGAATCGCGGTGCTCTGGTAATCGCTTGTATTTGATAGACCTTTAGGCTGGCCGCTCTCCGACGGCGATACGAAATATCAGAAAATTCTCGCCGTTCTCACGGTCGTAGATCAGATCTCGCGCCAACTGGCGGATCAGGAACCATCCGAATCCGCCTTCGGGCAGTCTATCGTCTGGTTGGGTTTCTGTCGGATGTCTGCCCAATGGTGGACGCCCATTCGGCATCGGTTGTCCGTGATCGCGGATTTCAATCAACACACCTGCACGGCCGTGACGGAGGACCAACTTCACCTGGCCAGGATTGTTGGTCGGATAGGCATGTTCAGCAACATTGTTCAGGGCTTCGGCCAAGATCATCTGTACCGAGCCCAATTCCTCATCGGACAAGTTCAAAGGATCGAGAGCGGACAACGCTTCGCTAACTGCAAGTCGCACATTGTCAAAAGTTGCCCGAAATGCCGTTCGCGAAAGAACACCACCGGCAGCCGTCGCTGGTGGCGTAGCGGGCACATGATTCAGGACCGCATCATGAGGCATGGGCTATGTCCTGAACGGCGGACTCAACGTCATCAAAAATGCGAAACACCGAATCCATCCGCGTCATCCGAAAAACCTTGTCGACGTTTGGCGATAGCCCCACCAAATCCAAGCGCCTTCCTCGTCCCATTTGTTTCATTGATCCGACAACCGCACCAAGCCCGCTCGAATCCAGGAACTCCACTTGCTCGAGATCGAGGATAATCCGCTTTGTCGTTGTTTCTGTGTGTTCAAGCATCTTGTCTTTAAAGCGGACCGCAACGGCTGCATCGATCCGGGTCTCTTCAACCTTCACGACCAATGCATCGCCCATTTCGGTCGTTGACATTTGCATTCCAAGACTCCTTCAAAGCGAAATAATGAAACGCTAGGTCAAAGCGGTTACCAATAAGTAAGTAATGGCTGTGGGATGATGTCTTGTCCGCCATAAAGACTTTAAAATTTGAACGAGATGTCGGGAGAAGAGCCATCTTTTTCCACGCCGAGAAGGAAGCGAAAATTGACAGACGTTCGTGTCGACTATCCGGAGCTTGAGGCTCGGATTTTAGCCGTTGCCGATGGCGAAGATGATGTGATTGCCTTAATGGCGACAATGGCGTGTGAGATACACCACAGCGATGACCGGTTCGATTGGACCGGCTTTTACCGCGTAACCGGACCAGAGATGCTGAAGATAGGCCCCTACCAAGGTGGCCACGGCTGCTTGGAAATACCGTTCTCAAAAGGCGTCTGTGGTGCGGCGGCTCGTACGGGCGAAACTCAGATCGTTGCCGACGTTGATGCCTTTCCCGGCCATATTGCCTGTTCTTCCAGCACACGGTCCGAGCTTGTGGTGCCTGTCCGGAATGCTGCAGGAGACATAATTGGGGTATTCGACATCGACAGCGATCAGCCTGATGCGTTCACTCAAGCAGACGCCGACGCACTGCAACGCATCGTGGCTCGAGTTTTTGCTGGAGTTTAACCGGCGTGTCGTCGAGTGACTATAATCCACCGCATGATCCTTTAGACATTCTTCACGTGGATCACGAATTATTAGTGGTCAACAAACCGTCCGGCCTTTTGTCCGTGCCAGGTCGTGGTGAGCATCTTGCGGATTGCCTGATGGCCCGGATCCAGGCGGTATATCCCGAGGCGCTTTTGGTCCATCGCTTGGACCGTGACACGTCGGGCGTGATGGTGTTCGCCTTGTCTCCACACGCGCAGCGTCATCTCGGGCTTCAATTCGAACGCCGCCATGTACGTAAGGTGTACGTTGCGCGGGTTGCGGGGAAACTCGAACCAAAATCCGGAACTGTCGACCTGCCGTTGATTGTTGACTGGCCGAACCGACCGAAACAGATGGTCGATCACGAGAACGGACGGCCGGCGGTCACCGAATGGAAGGTTTTGAAATACGGGGGCGATGAAACTCGAGTCCGGCTATTCCCCAAGACGGGCCGATCACACCAGCTTCGCGTACACATGCTCGAGCTCGGGCACCCGATTCTGGGAGACCCGTTCTATGCCGACGGCCGCTATCGCGATGACTTTTTTCGACTGATGCTTCACTCTGAAAGCCTTCGCCTGCGGCATCCAGATGGCGGTAAGGGCTTTGAATTTAAAGCAAAAGCGCCCTTCTGAACAATCTATTTCCAATGCCGGATTTGCGTTTTAGCGGATTAATGTTTATCCTATTTACATTGATGAGTGTGCCAGGAGGAGTGCCATGGTTACGCGAAGAGAGTTCACAGCGGGAGTAGGTGCCGGGATTGCCGCAGCTGGATTTCCCAACCTTGCGCAAGCGCGAAGCTACAACGGCCCCAATGTCATTCTCATCCGGTTCGGTGGAGGTGTCAGGCGGTACGAAACCATCGACGAGACGGGCACATATGCCCCTTACATGCGCAAGGTGCTAGCAAAGCGTGGAACGCTGATTCCCAATTTGATGATTGACCAACTGGCAGGTGGAAATACCAGCCATGCCGAAGGCACATTGAATCTGCTCACCGGCCGTTACGAAGCGTATCGTGATGCCGGGTCCAAGTTCCTTCAGGATCGACTTGAGCCAACCGAACCAACATTGTTCGAGTATTTGCGGCACACGTACAATATTCCCTCCCACCAAGCCCTACTCATCAATGGCGAAGATCGACCACAGGAAGAGTTCTTCACATACGGAATACATGGCCATTATGGGATTGATTTCCGTTCCGAAATGCTAAGTTTGCATCGCTTTAAACTCTACAAGTTTGCCCGCATTCTTGAAGGCGGCGGATTGACAGATGAGGCGCGCATCGCCGCCGAAAATTCCTATGCAGAATTGTTGGCCGCAGACGCTCGCGACATCGTCCCGGAACAATCGCCAGAAATCCAAACGATGTGGGCCAGGTGGCGAGAGCACTACGGTGATGATGGCTTAAAAAATCCGCGCGGAGACCGACTTTTGACCGAGCTTGCTCTGTGGGCGATACGAGATCTCAACCCAAAGCTCATGATGATCAACTACCAGGACCCGGACTATGTGCATTGGGGGAATGCCTCGCACTACACCCGCGCCATCGCCATCATCGATGACGGCATACGACGAGTGGTTGAGGCAGTGGATGCGAACGAGCGCTATCGCAATAACACCGTGATCGTCATAACACCGGATTGTGGCCGAGACGCAAATCCATTGATGTCCGTCCAGTACCAGCATCACTTCAATAGCCGGTCCTCACATGAAGTCTGGGCGATGGTTGTGGGACCAGGCGTTTCGCGAAACCGCATCTATGATCGTCAGGTCGACCAGACGGCTATCGCGTCCACCTTAGCTGAAGTCATGGGAGTGCCCGCAGCGCGTTCAGAAGGCGATGTTCTTTCGGGGCTGTTCGGATGAGTCTGGTCGTAGATGTGCCAAATCAACCGAACGTTTTGATGCGCCTTCTTGGAACGCTAAAAACACTGGTTTTTGGAACGCTTCTTGCCATGACACCAGCGACTGCAATTTTGGTTTTGGGTTGGCTGATGCGTCGAATGCAGTTCGTTGCATTGAAAAGCGCTGGGCTAGAAGCCGTTAGACCCGGTTGGGTCCTTGGAGAACGTGGATCAGGCTTTACGGCGCGGCTTTTGGGTGGCCTTGCGGCAAATGTACGGGTTGGGTTGGGCGGTGCATTCTCGCTGTTACTTGCAACATTGCCATTTACCGCAATCTGGAGCCTCTCATGGTGGGCGGGATGGGAGAACTCGTTTGGAAAAGGCTATGAGCAAGCGTTCGTTGGACCAATTCTTGGGATAGGCGGGGTGGCAATATTCTGCGCTCTGATGATTTGGCTCCCGATGGCGTTGGCGCATCAGGCGGTAGAAGATCGAGCGTTGGCACTTTTTGAATGGCGCAAAGTCCGCAGCGCGGTGCGTCACTCGGGGTGGTCCTACGTCTTTCTGGCGTTTGTCACGGTCTTTCTTGCGCTGCCAATTTTCGCTGGTCGGGGACTTGTCACATTTGCCAGTGACCTCGTCCCGGGGTTCGACAGTTTTACAGCAGAGCAAGCCGCCAATCTGGCCGGTGCGATTTTGTTGGTGAAAGCGCTCTACTTGTTTGTTGCTCTGGTCATACTTCGCGGATGGGCCGCACGCATTTACACCCGAGCGGTAGGGCGAGCGCTGAATGGGCCCGATAAACAAATGTGGACGGATGCCGCTTTGTCAGGGATGACACCCAATGGAACGCGGGCTTGGTCACTGACCCATTGGATGCGCGGCGTGCTTCTTGGCCTCGTCTGGGTCGGGTTGGCAATTCAGATTTATGTGGGCCAGTTCCTTAACCATGACTGGTATGTCTGGCTGACCCACCCCTTTGTGTTCCTGCCTTGGGCCATTTGACCGTTAGACAGGCTCCAAAGTCTTCTCTAACCGCTCGCGAAGGTGTTCATGCTGCGCTGGCAGTTTCAACGCCATTCCAAGATTAGAGCTGTCCTCGTCAACGTCGAAACCAGGCTCGTTGGTCGCAACCTCGAACAAGATACCGCCCGGGGTTCGAAAATAGATGGCCCAGAAATAGTTGCGATCGATAACAGGCGTTACGCGGTAACCGGTATCCAAAAGCGCTTCACGGACTTCCAGTTGGCGTGCACGGTTTTCAACGGCAAAGGCCAAGTGATGCACTGAGCCAGCCCCTTGATGCGCGTCGTCCGCTGACGGGATCGTTTCGATGTCGATTACGTCAGCTCCGTAGCCGTTTTCAACGGCGAAGCGCACAATGTTATCGTCACGGTCAATCTCCGTGTACCCCATGAATTTCAGTAGCTCGGCGGAGGCGCCCTCGTCCTGGATTCGCATGTCAGCTGAGTGAAAGCCGCGGATCGCCATATCACTGCTGATACCGGGGCTAACCCACGGTGTTCGTTCATCGTCCGTCTCCACAAGAGCGAACGAGTCACCATCAGGGCCATCAAAAAGAAGGCGGTTTTCTCCGAAGCGGATATCGCGGGAGATATTTGTCGCGTGGTCTGAAAGTTGGTTTGCCCAAGCATCAAGCGTGCCCACTGGTACGGCGAAAGAGGTACGTCCAACCTCACCGGTGCCTTTGGTGCCGCGCGACTTCGTTGGAAAAGGGAAGTAGGTCATCACTGACCCAGGCGAACCGATTTCATCGCCATAATACAGGTGGTAAACGTCAGGGTTGTCGAAGTTCACTGTCTTTTTCACACGACGCAATCCCAATGCTTCAGTGAAGAAAGTATTGTTTTTGCTTGCCGACGACGCCAGCGAGGTGACGTGATGGAGACCTTTGATCTGCTTGAGCATGGAATTCACTCCAAAATCTGACTTTAGAAATAGAATTAGAGTGAAATAAATGCACGTAAACTGGCAAACGCGATCATAATCTGATCGTTTTTGCACATGAGCGGCTCAAGGCAAGAAAAAGCCGCCTGAAAAGGCGGCCTTGTTCGAATTCTTGATGTCCGGACGAATTAGCCCTGACGTGCTTTGAACCGGCGCTGAGTCTTGTTGATGACGTAAACACGGCCTTTGCGACGCACAACGCGGCAGTCGCGGTGCCGGTTCTTCAGCGAACGGAGCGAGTTGCGAACCTTCATGGGTTCTCTCCTTCTGTCCCGGCGCGCGATGCGCCTGTTGCGTTAACCGCAGTAAAATGCGGCTGGTTCATGGTGGGCGGTACTGGGATCGAACCAGTGACCCCTACGATGTCAACGTAGTGCTCTACCGCTGAGCTAACCGCCCGAAGCGACCGGGCGGGGTCGCCGTAAAACACAAGACGCGGGGCAGGCCCCGCGCCAGTCGGACGCTCTATAAAGGCAAGCGGACACTACTTCAAGGGGTTTTGGCGAGGAACGAATTCGTCCTATATTGTACATGTAAACAGGAGATAGGTCTTGAAACCATACCGTCTGATAATGCCCGAGGTGCGAACGACCAACGTCGTCTTCGCCTCTCCGCATTCCGGTAGAGACTATCCTTGGAATTTTGTACGTCGATCGATTCTGGACGAGCGCACGCTCAGATCGTCGGAAGACGCATTTGTTGACCAGCTTTTTGCGTCAGCCCCCAAACATGGGGCGCCGCTCTTGTTGGCGACGTACCCTCGGGCTTGGGTAGATGTTAACCGCAGCTCGGACGAGTTGGACCCGGCGTTAATCGAAGGCGCAAAAATCACCGCCCATAACCCACGCGTCGCTTCGGGTTTGGGTGTTGTCCCGCGAGTGGTTGCGAACGGACGTGCGATCTACCGTGGAAAAATTTCACTGAAAGAAGCCGCAACTCGCATTCGCGATGTTTGGGTTCCGTGGCTTGCCGCGATTTCGCAATTGAGGGAAGCCCGCCAAACCATGTTTGGCGAGGCTCTGCTGATCGACTGTCATTCG
>JAPPOI010000432.1 GCA_028818055.1 Boseongicola sp. | reverse complement strand
CTCCCGGGTCAATCTCTGGCCCGATCTCGAGCGTACCAAGTTCCAAACCTTCGACGACGGCGCCCGAAGTCTCACCCCCAGCCGTAATCAGTCTGGTCACACCGCCGCTCACGACTTTTCTGGCGACATCCGCAAAAAACTCTTCGAGAGCAGAGGCCGCGGTTTCCCGGCCGAACTTTTCTTGAACACCCTTCACGACCTCCGGATCAGCTGACGAATATGCCAGTGGCAGTCCATCTTGTTGCAGCAGCCAATCCGCAGTTTTTTCTGAAGTCTGGCGGCCTTCAATCACGTCTTCAGCAACAATTTCAAGGGCTTGGTTCTGGGACTTATGCCGTTCCACTTGCGCACGTGTTGCGATCGAGCAAGAACCAGAAAGCGCGACGGCCCTTCCGCCCTGCGCCTTCCAATCAACTTCACCAGGTATACAACCAAAGTTTCCGGGCAAACCAAGCGCAACCCCGGACCCCCCGGTTACCAAAGACAGGTCTTTGGATGCCGCGCCAATTTCCATGAGGTCCTCGTCGCGAATTGCATCAACAACAATGTGGCGGTTACCCATTTCGGTTTCCGCTTTCAGCTCTGCTATTATCGCTTCAGCGCCTTGAAAGACATTTTCGGCTCCCACGTGCCCCACAGCATAGCGCGATTGGATCGACATCCACCTGCGGATATCGGGATCGGTCATGGGCGTGAGAGGATGATTTTGCATCCCGCTTTCGTTCAGGAGCTTGTCATTCACAAACAGATGCCCCTGATAAAGAGAGCGACCTGTGCCGGGAAATGCCGGGCATATGATTACCGTTTCCGCATCAAGTGCGTCAGCCAGAGCATCGGCAACGGGACCGATGTTTCCTTCGGCCGTGCTGTCAAATGTCGAGCAGTACTTGAAGAAAAACTGAGTGCAGCCTTGAGCCTTTAACCATTCCAAAGCAGCCAGCGATTGCGAGACCGCGTCCGCTGCATCAATTGAACGGGACTTTAATGCGATCACCCCTGCTTGAACTTCCGGTCCGGCGTCAACTGACGGCACTCCGGTATACTGAACCGTTCTCATGCCCTGTTTAGCCAAAGTGTTCGCCAGGTCGCTCGAACCAGTGAAATCGTCCCCAATACATCCCAGCAGCATTTATTCCTCTCCCGGCAAAGTAAGGCCGACATTTCTGGCATAGACTTTCGCGATCGCTGCGTCGTCTTCTCTTCCAAGCCCCATTCCGACAGCGACCATGTATTGCTGTAAGGCCGCAGCCGTGATGGGCGCACTAAAGCCTGCAGACTTTGCCGTGTCGAGAACGATGCCTAAGTCTTTTGGCCAAATGTTAATCTGGCTCAGCGGCGTGTAATCTCCCTCGGCAATATGCGGCGCACGATTTTCCAGTATCCATGACGTTCCGGCACACTTGCTGATGACATCAAGGAACTGATCCGGTTGAACGCCTTGCGTCATTCCAAATGTTAAAGCTTCAGCCATCGTGGCAATGTGAACCCCCGCCAAAAGCTGGTTTACAGCCTTCATTGCGGAGCCACTTCCAGCAGAGTCTCCAAGTTCGAAAACGGTCTCTGCCATCGCATCGAGAACTGGCCGTGCCTTCTCGAAAGCTTGCTCTGATCCGGATGCCATGACCGAAAGCTGCCCCAATGCCGCTTTCGCCGCGCCACCGGATATCGGAGCATCAAGATAATGTACACCGTGATCGCGACATCGCTTCTCCATGTCTCGGGCAAAATCCGGAGGCACAGTCGCGCAGGAAACCACGGCGCCTCCCGCACGCATCAACGGTACGATCCCATTCTCGCCGAAAAGTACAGCTTCGGTTTGCTCGGCGGTCAACACGACGACAACCACCGTATCAAGTTGTTCCGCCACCTCATCGATATTTTTTGCCGACCCACCATCCGCTTTAAACTTGTCGACTTGCGCGGCAACGACATCAAGACCAAGAGTTTCATGTCCGGCACGCAAACACGACTGAGCAATGCCATATCCCATGGCCCCCAACCCAAAGACAGCAACGGATTGATTTTCTGACACTTTCTCAGTGCTCCCGATTTTTGGTATTGATCATTTTAGCGATAACAGTGGTTAGACACGGAAACGCGGGGGCAATCAAACTCATTCGATATCGAGCAGGCCTGACATTCGACGTTAAGCTTTGCTCGTTGACTCACGCTTGTTCAGTTCAATCCCGAGTTTCACTGGATCCGGTCGTTTCTGCTCATCCAGCCAAATCGCAATTGCCTCTGCTGCCTTCTCTCCCATTTCTTGAACGTGAAGACGGACGCTGGTCAGCGACGGATT
>JAPPOI010000035.1 GCA_028818055.1 Boseongicola sp. | reverse complement strand
ACCACAGACTGCTTGCCGGGGACGCGACGGTTGCCACCGATGTCGAGCGTTTGCTTGGTTCGGTCAAGCCGCTGCTGATGGTTACCGACCCGCCCTACGGTGTCGAATACGATCCAGCCTGGCGTAACAAGGCCGGAGCCGCAGCCACCAAGCGGACCGGCAAAGTTCTGAATGACGACCGGGCGGACTGGTATGACGCCTGGGTGCTTTTCCCGGGTGATGTCGCCTATGTGTGGCACGGGGCTCTGCATGCGACCACCGTCGCAGACAGTCTCGAGAGAGCCAATTTTAACGTCCGCTCCCAGATCATCTGGGCCAAGGACCGGTTGGTTCTGAGCCGTGGTGATTACCACTGGCAGCATGAACCCTGTTGGTACGCGGTCAAGAAGACCGGCAAGGGACACTGGGCCGGGGATCGTAAGCAAACGACGCTTTGGCAGATCTCGAGCCGGGACCAGGATGCGGAAACCGTTCATGGCACCCAGAAGCCTGTCGAATGCATGCGCCGACCGATTTTGAACAACTCAAGCCCGGGTCAGGCTGTCTTTGAGCCTTTCATGGGGTCAGGCACCACCTTGATCGCGGCGGAAAGCACGGGACGGGTCTGTTATGGCGTGGAATTGAATCCGGCCTATGTGGATGTCGCCATTATGCGCTGGCAAAAAGTAACGGGTCAGGAAGCCGTGTTGGACGGCGATGGTCGTTCGTTTGATGAGATTAAAGAGGGGAGGCTGGATGCATGAGACAATCCAGACGCATGTCATTTGTGGAATCGCTGACCAACGTGGCCGTCGGCTACGGAGTAGCGGTTTCGGCCCAGATTGCCGTTTTCCCGTTGTTTGGTCTCGAGGTCCCTCTCTCCAATAACCTTGCCATTGGCGCGATCTTCACGGCCATTTCTATTTTTCGCAGCTACACCCTGCGCCGGGTATTCGAAGAGATCCGGGTTCGCAGGGTGTGGTGTTGATTTAGGCCTCCTCTGAAATCCGATAAACCTGCCTGTCGTTGGATGCTTGCACGTTGATCACATTGAGGCCGAGTTTCTTGCGTAACACATTGCTGATGGCTCCGCGCACGGTATGGGGTTGCCATCCGGTCGCTTCCATCAATTCTTCGATGGATGCGCCGCTACCGGTTTGTAGCATGTCGATCAGGATGGACTGCTTGGTGACGCGCTTGGTGCGCACGGTTTCCACTTTCTTCGGAACGATGGTTTTAGGCGTCTCGATCATGGTCAGACCAGCGGCCTGAAGGACTTCTGGCAAGGTGAGTTTGTGCTCGGCCATCAATTCTGTGACGCGATCAACGGCCTTGGATTTGTAATTGAAGGATTTAGCTGTCGTTGGTTGTCCGGTGATGGTTTCAATGGCACGAGCCAGTTGGCTGACTTTGAGGTTCTTGAGTTCCATTGGATTATCCTTTTCGGGCGTTTTCGAGGCCGAGTTCATTCGCGTCTTTGAGGGCCTCCTTGATGGACGAGACGGCGACATCATGAAAATCGATGCTGTCGCTGTTGCGGGTCTCCAGGGTCTCGATCTCGAAATGGCGCATGGCGATCATGGTGAGGGCGCGTTCAGTGTTCTTTGTCATGAATTGCTCTCCGATCAATAACGTTCGGTGAAAGCGTAAAGTCGGACCATTTTACCGTCCCGCAGGTTGATTCGGGCGATGGGAACATCGAGGTCGATGTGATCGGTGTTGATCATGTCGGTTGCCCGCTTGCCGGTCCTTCCGGTGTGGTGGCCGATGTAGTGAGTGACCAGTTCCAGGAGCTCGCTTTCGCTTGAAGCGCGGTTCCAGGGACGGGGGAGTTCGGTGCTGCCGTCGTTCAACAGGATGGCGATGGTGGTCATGAGATTGTCCTTTGGTTTCAATCGCTTGGGCAATCCTAGTAACGCTCTTAATCGCACGCTCATCAAGTTTAATAGACTGTAATTAATCAGTATTTCTGGCGATCATGTCCGACAATACACAGCCCATCTCCGTCATTACGAGCCTTCTCGATATCTCGGAACGGCGGGTGCAACAGCTATCGCGCGCGGGCGTTATTCCGAAGGCCGCACGCGGTCGCTATGAGCTCATCGGCTCTGTGCGCGGCTATATCCGCCACCTTCGCGATTTGAACCTCAAAGGGGAGGCGGGGAACGCCGATTACGGTACGGAACGCGCGCGGCTGGTGAAAGCCAAAGCCGATCTGGCGGAGATGGAAGCGTCACAAATGCGGGGTGATTTACTTCCTGCTCCCGACGTGAAAGTGGCCTGGACGGAAATCGTGGCGCTGATGCGGGCACGGCTGCTGG
>JAPPOI010000457.1 GCA_028818055.1 Boseongicola sp. | reverse complement strand
CGGCTCTTGAACTCTTCGAAAAACTCGGCGCAAGCGTTCGGTATTTTGACTGCCGCCATTTTGGAGCAAGATACCCAAATGGGAACAAGATAGAGGCTCTGACGACCATCGAGGGCAATGAGCCAGTTCTGTTCTTCGACACTGACACTTTGATACTCGGCGATCTGGCAAAGATCGACTTCTCAAACTCGGAAGCCACCGCGTCGATGGCGCGCGAAAACACTTGGCCGACGCCCCCACTTTACGGACCGGGCTACACCGACATCTGGCGGCGCATATACACAGAGTTCAGCGTGGATTTTGATCGGTCGCTGGACCACAGTTTCCCCAGCGAGCACTGGGAGCATTACCTGTACTTCAACGCAGGCTGGATATTTCATCCCAAAGCGCACGCGTTTCAGGACCTAATGACGCGCATAATGCTTTGGGTGCGCGACCACACTCCTGCTGAGCTTGCCAGCCAAAAGCTTTACCCTTGGCTGGATCAAATTGCCTTGCCCGTTGCCATAACCGCGGCGGGTGGCGGCCGGCCGGGATCAGAATTTGATGGTTTGGACGGCGATATCTCGACGCATTGGAGAGCGCTTCCACTTTTCTACGCCAAGGCCAGTGCACAACAGCTTGAAGAGTTGGCAGAAATCACTGCGCCAAATCGAGTGAAGAAGGTCCTGAAGTCCTACGAGCCATTTCGGCGGATGATCTATCATGGCCGCGGCGAAAAGGTGCGAGCTTTGTTCGATCAGTCCAACCTACCAAAGCGCGAGCAAGCTATTCGTTCCCGCATCAAGCGGGAACGGCTTTGGATGCGTTAATCCCAAAGAACCTTTGATTTGCGGGGGTTTGGACCAGATTTCGAAGAATTCTTACAAAATCGTTTTTTTTGAGCGCTAACACTTCCATCTGAATTCCAAAATGCACTAGTTTGGCGAAAATGCTCAAGGGAGGCGACATTGTCCGACAAAGCACAGGGTTTTGACACCCTTCAAATTCATGCGGGCGCTGCGCCTGATCCGGCAACCGGTGCACGTCAAGTGCCGATTTATCAATCGACGGCCTACGTCTTCAAAGATGCCGAGCACGCTGCCCGGCTCTTCAACTTCCCAGAGGGCGGCTACATTTACAGCCGTCTGACCAACCCAACAGTTGCTGCTCTGGCCGAAAGAATTGTTCACCTTGAGGGCGGCGTCGGCGGCATTTGCTGTTCGTCAGGTCACGCAGCGCAAATCATGGCGCTGTTTCCGTTGATGATGCCGGGCTGCAATATCGTCGCGTCGACAAGACTGTACGGCGGAACTTACACACAGTTCACACAAACCATTAAACGGTTTGGATGGTCGGCCAAACTCGTCGACTTTGACGATCTGGATGCGGTCCGTGCGGCAGTCGACGACGACACGCGCGCAATTTTCTGCGAGTCCATCGCGAACCCGGGCGGTTACATCACCGACCTCGACGCCATTGGGTCGCTTGCCAACGATGTTGGACTTCCGCTGATCGTCGATAACACCTCTGCATCGCCTTATCTGTGCAGACCGATCGAACACGGGGCCACATTGGTGGTGCATTCCACAACCAAGTATCTGACCGGCAATGGCACCGTCACAGGTGGCGCGATCGTCGATTCCGGTCAGTTTGATTGGTCGGCCAGCGGCAAGTTCCCGTCGCTCAGCGAACCCGAACCTGCTTATCACGGTCTGAACTTCCACGAAGCACTGGGTGGAATGGCGTTCACATTCCATTCGATCGCTGTCGGATTGCGTGATCTCGGCATGACGATGAACCCACAAGGCGCGCACTACACTCTGATGGGTATCGAGACGCTATCGCTTCGGATGCGCAAGCACGTCGAAAACGCCGAGACCGTCGCCAAATGGCTCGAGAACGATCCGCGCATTGAAAAGGTCACATATGCTGGGCTTGAAAGCTCGCCGTACTACGATCGCAAGGCACGGATTTGCCCGAACGGCGCAGGAGCCTTGTTTACGGTTGCGGTTAAGGGTGGCTACGACGCTTGCGTCAAGCTGGTCGACAGCCTTGAGATGTTCAGCCACGTTGCAAACCTCGGAGACGCGCGGTCACTGATCATCCACTCGGCCTCGACAACGCACCGTCAGCTGACCGATGAACAGCGCGAAGCAGCTGGCGCCAGCCCGAATGTTGTCCGTCTTTCGATCGGGATCGAAGACGCTGCGGATATCATCGCGGACCTTGATCAGGCCTTGACCAAGGCCACAGCGTAACAAGCTTTGCCGCGCCCGGTTAATCTGGGCGCGGCGCATCTCTCTTGAGTGAACATCATT
>JAPPOI010000057.1 GCA_028818055.1 Boseongicola sp. | reverse complement strand
CGCACACAGTCGTCTGACATCCGCTCGGCCGCCAATTTTGTAAGCCGAGGTTCAATTGCGATCCGCGCAAACGCCAATTCGTCCAGCGCTTGCCGCGACAGCAGAGGAACCGTAATTCGGCGATTTCCCCCTGCCTCTAAAGCACCTTCTGCGGTTAGACGGCGAATGGCTTCGCGCACCGGAGTCATTCCAGCGCCTATCGAGTCGACCAGCCCCTGAATAGTCACCGCTTGCCCCGGCACGAGGATTCCGAACAATATCATGTTGCGGATTTCGCGATAAATCGCCTGATGCTCGGGGAGCTTTACGATTGTGTCGGTCATGTCTGAACACTCCGGACTTTTGATCGGTGCATGGACGCGCGAGCGCTCGTCGCGCGAATCTGCTTGTTTGATGACATTATTTGATCAAATATTGTCGTCAGTTCCAATGGGGAGAAACACATGACACAAAGTCTAACAGTTTGGACGGCGGTTGCAGCACTTTCAGCTTCGGTCGCAGTCGCCGAGGAAGTGCGCGTTTACAACTGGTCGGATTACATCGACGAAGCGCTTCTGGAAAAGTTTGAAGCCGAGACCGGAATTGATCTCGTTTATGACGTCTTTGACTCGAACGAGGTACTTGAGACCAAGATGCTGGCCGGTGGGTCGGGCTATGACGTGGTCGTTCCGTCGGGAAGCTTCCTGCAGCGGCAGATCGAGGCGGGCGCTTTCCAAGCGCTGGACTTCGGCAAGCTTTCGAATTCCGGAAACCTTTGGGATGTGATCAAGGATCGCACCGCGACCTACGATCCCGGTAACGCATACTCGATCAACTACATGTGGGGCACTACCGGCCTCGGCGTGAACGTCGGCAAGGTTCAAGAAGCTCTGGGCGAAGATGCCCCGATCGGATCGCTGAGCCTGGTATTTGATCCGGCAAATATGGAAAAGCTTGCAGGGTGCGGTGTGCACTTCCTGGATGCCCCGACCGAGATCATTCCTGCGGCACTGGCTTACATTGGTGAAGATCCAAACAGCCACGACCCTGACGTCATCGCCAAGGCCGAGCCAATTCTGACCGCGGTGCGCCCGTACATTCAGAAGTTCCACAGCTCGGAATACATCAACGCATTGGCTAACGGCGACATCTGCGTGGCTATCGGATGGTCGGGTGACGTGCTTCAGGCGCGCGACCGTGCTTGGGAAGCGGACAATGGTGTTGAGGTAGCATACAACGCCCCATCTGAAGGCGCTTTGATGTGGTTTGACCAGATGGCCATCCCGGCTGATGCGCCAAACCCTGAAGCGGCTCACGTGTTCCTGAACTTCATCATGGATGCTCAGAACATGGCTGATGCGTCTAACTACGTTTACTACGCGAACGGCAACGTCGCTTCCCAGCCATTGCTGGAAGAAGATGTAATTGGCGATCCAGCGATCTATCCAGATGAGGCAACGTTGGAAAACCTATATACAACAACGCCTTATCCTGCTCGTGTACAGCGTACCGTGACACGGCTTTGGACGAAGATTAAGTCAGGCACCTGATCTGACGCTTTGGGCGCCCGGGACTTCCCGGGCGTCTTTTTTTTGGGGGGACGCAATGGGAACGACCGGGCCTTCAGATGAATTTGCGCCGTGGGAAGATCCAACGGCAACCCCTCTGATCGAGATCTCAGACGTCACGAAACGGTTCGGTGATTTTACCGCCATAGACAACGTTTCGCTTAATATTTACGCACGTGAATTCTTTGCGCTTCTTGGGCCTTCTGGCTGTGGAAAGACGACGCTGATGCGCATGTTGGCGGGCTTTGAAACGCCTACTGAGGGTCAGATTTCAATAGACGGCCAAGACATGGGCTCGGTTCCGCCGAACAAGCGAGCGGTGAACATGATGTTCCAATCATATGCGCTGTTCCCGCATCTGAGCGTTTGGGACAACATCGCCTTCGGTTTGCGCCGAGATCGGCTGGATAAAGACAAGGTGTCGTCTCGGGTCGAAGAGATGTTGAAGCTTGTGCAGCTTGAGCGATTTGCGAAGCGAAAGCCGCACCAGATCTCGGGCGGTCAGCGTCAGCGCGTGGCGCTTGCTCGGTCGCTGGCCAAGGCGCCCAAGCTTTTGCTTTTGGACGAACCTTTGGGTGCGCTCGACAAGAAGCTGCGGCAGGATACTCAGTTCGAATTGATGGACATCCAGGAAAAGACCGGGACGACTTTCGTGATCGTGACGCACGATCAGGAAGAAGCGATGACGGTCGCGAGCCGGGTGGCGGTCATGGATCATGGGCAGCTGAAACAGGTTTCGACGCCGGAAGTCATCTATGAA
>JAPPOI010000328.1 GCA_028818055.1 Boseongicola sp. | reverse complement strand
GTGTCACGTAGATCATTGTCGAGTCAGGCATGGCCTCTTTCAACTGTGCAATCTCGATCCGGGTCGCAACACGAAGAGCTGCGTCAAGGTTCGAAAGCGGTTCATCAAAAAGGTACACTTTTGGGTCGCGAACAATCGAACGACCGATCGCGACACGCTGACGTTGCCCACCGGACAATGCTTTAGGAAGTCTGTCTAAGAGGTTGTGAAGTTGAAGAATTTTGGCGGCGCGTTCGACGCGCTCTTCGATTTCACTTGCGGACATCTTTGCAATTTTCAGAGCAAACTGCATGTTCTCACGAACAGTCATGTGCGGGTAAAGTGCGTAGGATTGGAACACCATTGCGATGCCGCGTTCACTGGGCGGCACGTCATTAACGACCATTCCATCAATCGACAGTTCGCCGCCGGTGATCTTTTCAAGACCGGCAATCATGCGAAGCAACGTGGATTTGCCGCAGCCTGAGGGCCCGACGAATACAATCAATTCGCCTTTTTCAATGTTCAGATCGATGTGTTTCAACACATCGACGCTGCCATAGGACTTTGCGACATCCTTAAGAACAAGATCAGCCATGGCCTCTTCCCCTCTTTATATGCGTTGCGTTGCAAACAGCGCCTGCCAAGCTGGCAGCGTTGGCGCTTTAGCAACGTCTTGGATTTCAAACGGAGCGGTGTCTTCGACCGTCCAGACGCCTTTTGGCAGGCTTATTTGCCGCGCGGCGTCTGAAAGGTTGAAAGCGCAGTACATGCGCAAGCCCTCAAATTCGCGAACAATCGCAAAAAACTCTTCTGATGCCTCGACGACTTCAAGGCTTCCTTTCAACAGGACCTCAAATCCCTTCCGAAAGCCGATCATATTGCGATAGAAGTTCAGAACTGAGCTTGGCTCAGTATCCTGAACATCTGCCGCCCGCGCCATGTGTTCAGAAGCCACTGGCAACCACGCCCTCGAAGTGCTGAAGCCGGCGTTATCCGCATTCGAGCTCCATGCCATCGGCGTGCGGCAACCATCCCTACCCTTGAATTTTGGCCAGAATTTTATGCCGTAGGGATCCTGAAGATCTTCGAAAGCAATATCTGCTTCGCTCAATCCCAGTTCCTCACCCTGATACAGGCAAACCGAACCCTTCATCGAAAGAAGAAGTGCCAGATATACCTTGTGCGCGTCTTCGCTCAGATGCCAGCGCGTCGTATGCCGGGTGACATCATGGTTCGAAAATGCCCAACAGGCCCAGCTATCAGATGCTTGGGCATTGAAGTCATTCAAAACGCCAGCGATCCGACTTCCGGTTGGATAGGCAGAAGACAAAAAGTCAAAACCATAGCACATGTGCAAAAGGTCGTTGCCGGATGTGTATTCAGCCTGAATTTCCAGTCCGCGTTGATCATCACCCACTTCACCAACTGAAGTGGTGTCCTTGAACTCATTCAGCACGCCACGCAATTTGCGCAGGAAATCAATGTTTTCGGGCCGAGACTTGCTGAAGACGTGGTTTTGCCACGTGTAGGGGTTAACCGACGGCGCAATAGCGTCATTGACCTTTTCGCGCTCAAGTGCCGGGTTATCCCGAAGTTCCTGATCGTGAACATAGAAGTTGACCGTATCCAGTCGGAACCCATCTACGCCGCGTTCCAACCAGAACCGCGCCACATCCAGCAGGGCGTTTTGAACCGATGAATTGTGGAAATTGAGATCCGGTTGTTCGCGCAGGAAATTATGCAGGTAGTACTGCATGCGCTGCGTATCCCATTCCCAAGCTGATCCACCAAAGATGGACAGCCAGTTATTGGGCGGTGTGCCGTCAGCTTTTGCATCTGCCCAAACATACCAATCGGCCTTGGCATTGTCGCGGCTCACTCGGCTTTCTGTAAACCAGGGATGCTGGTCCGAAGTGTGACTGAGAACAAGATCAATGATCACGCGAATGCCAAGTTCATGCGCACGCTCGATCACGCGGTCGAAATCCGCCAACGACCCAAACATTGGATCGACGTTCTTATAGTCCGAAACGTCGTAACCATAGTCGAGCATCGGAGACGTAAAAAACGGGGATATCCAAATGGCATCGACACCAAGTGACGACACATAGGGCAACCTTTGAACGATACCCTGCAAATCCCCTATGCCATCGCCGTTGGAGTCCTGAAAAGAACGAGGATAGATTTGGTAGATTACCGCACCGCGCCACCAATCCGGATCCGGCGCAAGAACCGGATTCTCCGTTGGAAGTGCTTCGACAAAACTCATTGAATTAACCTAGTTCACAGCGCCGGCCAGCAGAACGCGCACCAAGTAACGTTGCATTGCAAA
>JAPPOI010000342.1:10675-11004 GCA_028818055.1 Boseongicola sp. | reverse complement strand
GCCCGGAAGCATGCCCATGATGCCTTCCATGCCGCCCATCTTCAGCATCTGGTCCAGCTGCCCCTTCAGGTCGTTCATGTTGAACTGACCTTTCTGGAAGCGCTTCATCATGCGCTCGGCCTGTTCGGCCTCAAGCGTCTCTTGTGCCTTTTCCACCAGCGCGACGATGTCGCCCATGCCCAGAATTCGGCCCGCAATCCGGTCGGGTTCGAATGTCTCGATGGCGTCCATCTTTTCGCCCAAGCCGACAAAGCGGATTGGCTTGCCTGTGATGGCGCGCATCGAAAGCGCTGCACCGCCGCGGCCGTCGCCGTCCATCCGGGTTAGGA
>JAPPOI010000342.1:0-10665 GCA_028818055.1 Boseongicola sp. | reverse complement strand
GGTTAGGACAACGCCGGAAACGCCAATCTTGTCGTCAAACTCTTCCGCAACATTCACAGCGTCCTGGCCGGTCAAGCCATCGACGACCAGAAGTGTTTCGCGCGGGTTCGCGACGTCGCGTACCGCTGCCGCTTGAGCAATCAGTTCCTGATCTATGTGAAGGCGGCCCGCGGTATCGAGCATATAGACGTCATAGCCACCCAGCGATGCCTGCGTTTTGGCGCGTTTTGCAATCGCGACCGGGTCTTCACCCTTAACGATCGGCAGCGTGTCGACGCCGATCTGATTGCCGAGGATGGCAAGCTGCTCCATCGCAGCCGGACGGTTGGTATCAAGCGAAGCCATCAGCACGCGCTTGCCGTCTTTTTCCTTCAGGCGTTTGGCCAGCTTGGCGGTTGTTGTGGTCTTACCAGAACCCTGAAGACCAACCATAAGGATTGGCGCAGGTGGGTTATCGATCTTCAGCTCGCCCGGATCGTCGTCACCCTTCAGAACGTGAACCAACTCATCGTGAACGATCTTCACAACCTGCTGTCCGGGCGTGACCGACTTGGTTACGGCCTGTCCGGTGGCTTTCTCCTGAACTGCTTTGACGAAATCACGCGCAACCGGCAATGAAACGTCGGCTTCAAGCAGGGCAACGCGAACCTCGCGCAGCGCGGTTTTGACGTCGTCTTCCGACAACGCACCTTGTTTTGTCAGCCGGTCAAAGACTCCGGAAAGTCGCTCTGACAGGTTCTCAAACATGTGCAGGCTCCTTTCGCCCGTTGATCCCATGATCGGCAGATAAGCACCGACCGCCTAAACGCCAAACGCCCCCATGGGCGCAACGCGCTGATGGGGGGCGATCCCGACCCGTGCCGGGACCGGGAGATCACAGGCTCCCGGAGGTTGCGCAGCAGGTATTCCGTTAGGTGGTTTGAGTCAAGAGATGTTGCCAGCCAGCCATGCATTCACGGAGTCGGTGATGCGCTGGGGGCCGCGTGTGTTTGTGTAGGCCAAAACTACCGGCACATTGCCAGGTTGCTTGCCCGAGCGAAACACCATGACCGGCCGATACAACGTTTGGCCATCCGAATTCCGGGTGCTTTCCAGCTCAACGTGTTCAAGCTCGGATAAAACGTGCTTTTCCTGACTGTACCCGAACACGCTTCTGCGACGGATCAGAATTTGGTTGCTTGGTCTGTCAAAGATAATCTGTGTGCGCCGAACGAAACCAACGAAACATCCCGCGCCAACGCCTCCGCCGATGATCGCAAACAGGAATCCCATCATTTCGCCCTGGATGACAAGGCTCAGGCCGATCCCGACAAAAATCAAAATGAACACGGAAATCCCAAGGCCAAGCAGCCAGGGAATATTCGCAACGATCAGTTGGTTTTCGGTGTTCCGTGTGACTTTCATGCGCAAATCTTGGTTCTCATTCTGACATCTGTCAAAACCCGCTTCGGCGATTTTTCTTGCACTGTGCTCATTTTGGACGCTCAGTGCACAGGTCTGGGGAAGGAACCGAAATTCCAAGTTCAGCATCTCATGCCGTGCAAGAAACGGCGGTCGGCCAGCGCAGGTCCGAAAGCGGCAAGGGCATCCTCTTCATGGCGCTGGGCATGTTCTTGTTTTCAGCCGTAGACACGGGCGCAAAGTTCCTGACCGATGGGTTGCACCCTTTTCAGATCACCTGGACACGCCAACTTGGTCTATTGGGTGGGGCGATATTCCTGATCGCCTATCACGGCCGCACCGTTCTGCGCACCCGTCACCCTTGGCTTCAGGTTTCGCGTGGCGTTGTCGCCGTGGGGTCTGCGTCCAGCTTCATATTTGGCATCACTTACGTGGCATTGGCGGATGCCGTCGCCATCAGCTTCGTCGCGCCATTCATGGTGACCCTGATGGGCGCATTGATACTTCGTGAACCGGTAGGCGTTCGCCGTTGGGCCGCCGTCATCGTCGGATTTGTCGGTGCCATGATCGTCATTCGCCCCGGAATGGGGATCGTCCACCCAGCGGCGATGCTTGTCGTCGTCGCGGCGTTTTTCTTCGCGGTCAGGCAGATTATAAGCCGTTGGCTGGCCGATACCGACAGCACCGCAACAACCGTCGTTTACACAGCGATCGTTGGCAGCGCCCTGCTGACGGTTCCGCTTCCCTTTGTGTGGCAGACGCCGAGCTCTGATCAGATCGTCATCCTTGTGGGCATCGCCGTCATCGCGGGCGTGGCCGAGGTCTTCGTCATCATGGCATTGCAGGTGGCGATGGCCGTGGTAGTCGCGCCAATGCAATACACCTTGATGATCTGGGGCACGTTCTATGGCTTCATGGTATTTGGCCAATTGCCCGACCGTTGGACATGGATCGGTGCGGCGGTGATCATCGCCAGCGGTATCTACACGCTCAGACGCGAATACCAGGTTTCGAAGCAAAGAAGGTCTGACGCCAACGAACGTTGAGTTTACCTTCCAAAAACGCGTGCGTCCCCACTTAAAGGTTTCAAAGACTTACGGAAAATGCTTTCGCGCGCGAAAGTCAGGCAACCAAGGCTTCAGCCTTCTTCAAGTCCACTGAGACAAGCTGACTGACGCCCTGTTCGGCCATCGTGACCCCGAACAGCCGGTCCATCCGCGCCATCGTCACGGCGTGGTGCGTGATGATCAGGAACCGGGTTTCGGTGCGGCGGCACATCTCGTCCAGCAGGTCGCAGAAACGGGTAACGTTGGCATCATCAAGCGGCGCATCGACCTCGTCCAACACACAGATCGGTGCGGGGTTCGCCAAGAAAACAGCGAAGATCAGCGCCAGCGCCGTCAGTGTCTGCTCGCCGCCCGAGAGCAGCGAAAGTGTCGATAGCTTTTTGCCGGGTGGCTGGCACATGATCTCAAGTCCGGCTTCCAGCGGGTCATCGCTTTCCACCAGTACGAGTTTGGCCTCGCCACCACCAAACAGATGCTTGAACAGCATGCCGAAGTTCCGGTTCACCTCTTCAAAGGCGTTCAACAGGCGTTCGCGCCCCTCTTTGTTCAGGTTCGCAATGCCGGTGCGAAGTGTCCGAATGGCTTCTTCCAAGTCGACCTTTTCTGTAACCAAGGTTTCATGCTCGGTTTCGACTTCCTTGGCGTCTTCTTCGGCCCGAAGGTTTACCGCACCAAGAGCGTCCCTGTTGCGGCGCAGGCGCATGACGTCTGCTTCAATCTTTTCAGCAGACGGCAGCTTTTCAGGATCAGCATCAAGAGTTTCAAGTAACTTCTCGGGTGTTGTTTCCTGTTCTTCTGCAATCCTTTCGGCGGCCAATCCGACTGTTTCGCGTGCCGCCTCGGCGCGGGCTTCTGCTGCAGCCCGGTGTTCGCGGGCTTCGGATGCTTGCCGTTCGGCGTTACGTTCTGCTTCTTTGGCGTCTCGTTCCGCGGTTTCCGCCACTGCAAGTGCGTCAGCCGCTTCCTTGCGACGGGTTTGCGCATCGTCCAATGAACCGCTCAATTTATCCCGTTCTGCGGCCACACGCGCGGGGGCGCCACGAGCATCTTCCAACTCGGCCTCGGCAGCCTCTTTACGCTTGGCCAATTCTGCAATCCGCGCCCCGGCACTTTGAAGGCGCTTCTCCCACGTTTCCTTTTCGCGTGTGATTTCAGCCAAACGCTTCTCGCGGGCTTCCGCTTCGCGCTTCAGCTCATCATGCTCCGAGCGTTTCGCCATCATGGTCATCCGTGCGGCCTCGACGGTGACCTTCAAATCCTCGGTCGTCGCGCGCAAAGCCTCGAGATCGTCGAGGTCCTCAAGCGCGCGCTCGGCTTCAATCAACCGCCCTCGGGCTGCGGTGGCTTCATCGGCATGTCGGTTGGCAGCCAACTCGGCGGCGTCGCGTTTTCCAGAAGCAATGTTGCGGTCGGCTTCAGCGCGGCTGAGCGCGCGGCTTGCTTCCGCCAATGCGTGGTCCGCGGCGCGGCGGGCATCGCGGGCGCCGGAAACGTTCTGCGCAAGTTCCTCAAGCTCCGATTTGAGGTGCTCGTGGCCTTTTGCAGCACCATCAGCCCGGGCGGTGGCGGCCTCCAGATTTTGTTTCAGCTCTTCCAGCCGGTTCAGTTGTTCCAGCCGAAGGGCCGCTGCAGAAGGGGCATCACCCGATCCGGCACGGAAACCGTCCCAGCGCCACAAGTCGCCTTCGGCAGACACCAGACGTTGACCAGGCAACAGATCTGCCTGCAGTTTCGGGCCGTCTTTTGCGTCGATCAGACCCACCTGAGACAAGCGCCGCGCCAGCACCTCGGGCACGTTGACGTAGTTCGTCAAAGCGGCCACGCCCTTCGGTAAAGTCTGCGCTTTGCTATAGGCAGGAAGCGTGGCCCACCCCGATGGAGTTTCACCGTCGATGGCTGGCGCTCGAAGATCATCCGCCAAAGCGGCCCCCAGCGCCTTTTCATATCCGGACTTCACGGACAGAAGATCCAGCACCTGTCCGCCTTCCGCGGTGTCGCGTTCCACCAAGCTGGCCAAGGCGGCGACTTCGGCCTGAAGCGCTTTCACTTCACCTTCAGCAGCGGAACGCTCTGCGCGGGCTTCAGCCTCGCGAGCTTGGACGGCTTCGCGCGCGTCATCTACGGCGACAAGGGACGCTTCAGCGGCAGCTGCAGCCTCGGTCGCCGTCGACAGCGCCGCCTCGGCTGACGAAAACGCGGACGCCATTGTCTCTAGGTCATGCGCGGCCGTTGCGCTTTCCGACCGAGCTTTTTCTTCAGCGGCGTCGCTGCGCTCAAGAGTCGTCTTCGCGTCGTCCAGCATCCGTTGTGCAGATTGGTGGCGTGCAGCAAGACGGGCCACGTCTTCTGTCAGTGTCGAAAGATCGTTCTCTCGATCCTGGAGGATTCTTGCGGCTTCGTGGCTTTCTTCCGAAGCTGCTTCGATCGCCTTGTCCGACCCTTTCCCGGCTGCAGCCAATTCGTCCGCCTCACTCGACAACCGTGTCAGAGTCTCGCCTGCGTCTGAATTCAGCGTGGATTCACGTTCCGCATCTGCACCCAACTGTGCAATGCGACCTGTCAACGTATCGATCGCCTTGGTCGCACGGGCTTCTTCGTCATCAAGTTGCGCAATCTGCACCTGAAGGCGGTTCAGAACAGCAGCGGCGACGGCTTCTTCTTCTCGAAGTGGCGGCAGAGCCTCTTCTGCTTTTGCGCGCTCGCCGCTGGCATTGCGCGCTGCGCGCTCTGCTTCTGATGTCGCTTTGGTACGCTCAGCCAAGTTGGCTTCAGCCGAGATGCGGGCCCCCTCAGCTTCGCGCCACCGAAGGTACAAGAGCAAGCCTTCGGCATGTCTCAGCTGGGTTCCAATTTCGCGATACCGTTGGGCCTGTTTGGCCTGCCGAGCCAGCGATGCTAATTGGCTGGCCAACTGCTCGATAACGTCATCCACACGGGCAAGATTGGTCTCGGCACCTTTCAACTTCAGTTCGGCTTCGTGGCGACGCTGATAAAGTCCGGAAATACCGGCGGCTTCTTCCAGCACGCGCCGACGCGATTTGGGTTTTGCGTTGATAAGTTCCGCGATCTGACCTTGCCGCACCAGCGCTGGCGAATGCGCGCCTGTCGAGGCATCAGCAAACAGCATCTGCACATCGCGCGCGCGGACGTCTTTTGTGTTCAGCTTGTAGGCCGAACCCGCATCCCGTGTGATACGGCGCACGATTTCCAGCACATCGGTGTCGTTGAACCCTGCCGGCGCAAGACGGTCAGAGTTATCGAGGTACAGCCCGACCTCGGCAAAATTGCGGGCAGGCCGCGATGCCGCACCAGCGAAGATCACATCTTCCATGCCGCCGCCACGCATTGCTGTCGGGCGGTTCTCACCCATCACCCATCGCAATGCCTCCAGCAAGTTCGACTTGCCGCAGCCATTCGGGCCGACCACGCCTGTCAGCCCGTCGGCGATCACAAGATCGGTCGGGTCGACAAAGCTTTTAAAGCCGTTAAGGCGCAGCCTGTTGAAACGCAAAGTACTGGGTCCACTGCTCAGTGATTCCGGTATCCAAGTGTCGTTTTTGCGTTCGGAAGAGTCAACGAAAGACGCAAGTGAGGGTAGGGATCAGCCGATTTATCCACAAGATATTGTGATTTTTCAGATTTTCGTGCGAATTCGCGGGTCTGCAGTTCAGTTATACAGCTTGTGCGCTGATGAACCGGTGCTATCTGGCAAAGAAACGCTGACGGAGACGCGCACATGTTGCTTGGTATATCTGGTTCGCTAAGAGCAGATTCGGTGAACCGAAAACTTATTCGCGAAGCGGCGCGACACTATGGCGGCGAGTTCATCGAGGCTGAGATCCGAATGCCGCTTTATGACGGCGATATTGAGACGTTGGAAGGCGTTCCGACCGAAGCGCAGGAATTGGCCAATCAAATCGAAGCAGCAGAAGCGGTCGTGATTTCGACGCCCGAATACAATCAGTCGTTTTCTGGCTCTCTTAAGAATGCACTCGACTGGGTCAGTCGTGTCGACGGCAACCCGTGGAAGGGCAAGCCGGTGGCGCTACTTTCGGCTGCCGCAGGTCGCTCAGGGGGCGCCCGAGCCAATTATGCATTGCGCTTGGCCATGACGTCGTTCCGTCCAAAGCTGCTTTCGATGGAGGTGCTCTTGGCGGATGCACGCAACCAGTTTGACGACAAGCAACAGCTCATTTCTGAGCGCTATGAGAAACAAATCGCCGATATCTTGGCGGCACTGAAGACCGAAGCCAGTAGCTGATACCCGGCAATTGCAATGTGCAGGAAAGCGCACTAGCACCTTTCTCTATGGATGAGGGGCCTAATACCGAAGTCACCACCGATAGGGTGGATCCGGCGCGTGCCGAAGCCCTTTTGGCAACGCTTGGTGATGATCGTCATTCCGGAGTTGGAGGCATTCTTCCCCCACTGGCGCACCTGGCGTTCTTCTGGGAACCAGTGCCCGAGGACGGGCTTGGCCACGATGGCCACCCCAAGCTTGGCGGTTTGATCCCAGATCTTGGATTGCCGCTTCGCATGTGGGCGGCTGGGAATCTGAAGTGGCATGGTGGATTTCGCGCCGGTGTTCAAGCAGAGCGGATGTCGCGCATTGCGAATGTCGAACGCAAAGAAGGCCGAAGCGGTAACCTCGCCTTTGTCACTCTGCGCCATGAAATCCGGCAACGCGGAACACCCGTCGTCTCGGAAGACCAGACAATCGTCTATCGAGAGGCCGGTTCGAGCCTGAGCGAACCTCCTGTCGTAACTGATGAAGCAGATGAGCGACGACCATTGAAGCTGAACGAAATCACCCTGTTCCGCTATTCGGCGCTGACCTTCAACGCGCACCGCATCCACTATGATATCGATTACTGCCGTGCGAATGGCTACGATAATCTTGTCGTCCATGGGCCATTGCTGGCTACTCACTTGGCGATGTTTGCGGAACAATCATTGGGTCCACTCAAAACATTTGTGTTCCGAGCCAAGGCGCCACTGTTTTTAGGCGATGTGGCGTGGCTGTGCCGCAGTGGTAGCTCTTACTGGGTTGAAGGGCCGCGTCGCCGGCTTTGCATGACAGCCGAAGCCCACTGATCACTAGAAATCCAACCTGAAACCGTCGGGGATTGTGTCGTTTTGATCCAAGATCAGATCGCACATGACCTCCGCCACCTTTGGCGCCATTCCGAAGCCGATCTTGAAGCCACCGTTTGCTACGAATTGTCCGGGGCGCCCGGGCCAGGCGCCAAGCAAGGGTGCCCGGCTTGATGCGCGCGGGCGTACGCCGGCCCACCGTTCGATCACACGTGCGCCGCGAAGCACCGGCATGATCTCACCTGCTCGGGTGATGATGTCGTCCAATTGTTCATCCGTGGTGTTGGGCGCGTCAAACTCGCGCTCTGACGTTGATCCGACACCGATGGTTCCGTCTGAATGCGGAATAATGTGCAGGTTTTCGGCATATATCTGCGGCGCCCCGGCTGCATCATGTGCCAAGAGTGCGGCCTGACCTTTGACGCCATTTCCGATGGCCTTACCTGAAATCTTGGACAGCTCCTGCAAACCGGCCCATCCGGTTGCCCAGACGATCGCACCGTCTTGGTTTCCGCTGGTCAGAACCTCACCGCCTTTGGCAACCACAGCGGCCGCAAGTGATTGCGTGGCCCGTCGTGGATGCACAATGGCCGACAAAGTGTCATGCACAAAAAGGCCAGTCGGAGAAGGTGGCCTCCAGTCGCCTGCGGCTTCCGTGTCGACAACGGACCAAGAGGCGCTGTCGCCCCAATGGGTCAACGCCCCGGCTTCTCTGGCTCGGGCCAGAACGACTTCTCGCTCTCCGCTCAAAGGCTGCAAGCGACCCACCGCGGCGTATCCGGGATCGATTCCGGAGGCTTCAGAAACCGCCGACCAAAGTGCCGGCGCCATCAAAAGGCTTTCAAGTTGGAATTGCTTTTTGTCGTTCCAGGCGTCCGGTGTGTGCGGCTGAAGTGCACCGACGACGCCGCCGGACGACCCGGCTCCTACACTTGCGGGATCGATGACGCGAACTTTCGCGCCACGCGATTGCGCTTCCCAGGCAATGGTCAGCCCGAGGACGCCTGCTCCCATGATAGTGAGATCAACCATTGCCAAGTCAGGCCCACGTTGCCACTCTTTGTGCACTCGGGTGAATTTTAGGGTATTTCGTGTCTCCAGACCAGAAGCCAGACTTGTCTTGGCGGGGCAATGTGCCCGTTTCCAATGTATTCGATGATCCGTACTTCTCGTTGGACAACGGTCTGGCCGAGACGCGTTATGTCTTCCTTGATGGGAATGACCTGCCAAATCGGTTTGAGCCAGGATTTCATGTTGCCGAACTTGGATTTGGAACGGGTCTGAATTGCCTTGCCACCCTTGCGCTTTGGCGCGCGTCGAGCGTTGCCGGTCCAATCAGATACACCTCTTTCGAGCTTTACCCGATGGCGGCTGAAGACATGGAACTTGCGCTGACGGCGTTCCCAGAGCTGATGGACACCGCCGCGCCCATCATTGAAGCCCGTCGCGGGGGCAAACTGTCGATTATCAGCGCCGATTTGCACTTGGAGATTATTCCCGGCGATGCGCGGGTCACCCTGCCGGAATGGCCAGGTATGGCCCATGCTTGGTTTCTTGATGGCTTTTCGCCCGCCAAAAATCCCGAGTTGTGGGAGCCATCGCTGATCGAGCAGGTTGCACGTCACACGGTCCCCGGCGGGACTGCGGCGACATATTCAGCCGCCGGTGCCGTCCGGAGCGCACTGCAAGATGCCGGATTTGAAGTCACGCGCCGAGACGGGTATGGCCGCAAACGACACATGACGAAAGCGTACCTTCCATGACCGAACAATCTGCGCGTCTTGGCATTGCGCTGATGATTGCGACGACTTTTGTCTTCGCGGTTCAGGACGGTATCTCGCGCCACCTTGCGGGCACGTATAACGTCTGGATGGTCGTCATGATCCGGTATTGGTTTTTCGCCGCATTCGTGATTGCCATATCCAGCCGACGGCCGGGTGGCATTCGCGCCGCAGCGGCAACCGATCAGCCCGTGCTTCAAATCGTGAGAGGGCTACTGCTGGCCGGAGAAATCTGTGTCGCGGTTTTGGGATTTGTCTGGTTGGGGCTGGTCGAGAGCCATGCCATCTTTGCGGCATATCCCCTGATCATTACGCTATTGTCAGGACCAATACTGGGCGAGAAAGCCGGGTGGCGACGATGGGCCGCCATCGGCGTGGGGTTCGCCGGTGTGCTAATCATTTTGCAGCCGGGGATCCGGGTCTTTTCTCCGATCGCCATCATTCCATTGATATCGGCGACCATGTTCGCGCTCTATGGATTGCTGACCCGGTATGCCGCCCGAAAAGATGACGCGGGAACCTCATTTTTCTGGACCGGTGTCGTTGGTGCTGTGGCGATGACCGGCATTGGTATCTGGTTCTGGGAGCCAATGACGCCAACCGACAGCGCTTGGATGGCCGCGCTTTGCGTGACCGGTGCGTTTGGACATTGGCTTTTGATCAAGTGCTACGACGTCGCCGAAGCCAGCGCCGTTCAGCCATTTGCGTATTTTCAATTGATCTTTGCCAGCCTGATCGGGCTGTTGGTGTTCCGCGAAACGCTTGAGCTGAATGTTTTCGTCGGAGGGGCTGTCATTGTCGCGGCGGGTATTTTCACTCTCCGCCGCTCACATATCAGACAGTCCGAAACCTAGCCGGCTTTTTTGAGATCGCCGATAAGTGCGTCGATATCGCCACGGCGCCGATCCAGCATGGTACCGATTTCTGCACGTTCTGCCTTCAACAGGCTTATGCCTTCAATCAACAAATCGAAGAAACGGTCCGAACCGCTGCGATCTGAAACCATGAAACTGACTGCGAACGGCGACTGGCCCTGTAGCTTGGCAACCGCCTTTACCTCCTGAAAGCTTTTGAGTTTTCTGGCGCCGGTCACTTCGATCTCACCACCAATGAACTCGCGAAAACGCTTGCCGTACTTTCGAGCGAGGTATCCGGTAAACGCGTCGGAGAAGGCGGCAAGTTGTGCGCTGCTGGCCGAGCGGGCGGGCGGCCCAAGCGCTGATCGGGCAATCGTTGGCACATCAGCGTATCGACGGAAAATGCCCTCGAAGTCGCGGAACATGGACGACTGAGATTTCCCCGAGTTGATGACTGTATTGATG
>JAPPOI010000013.1 GCA_028818055.1 Boseongicola sp. | reverse complement strand
ATCGATCAGCGCAGCAATGGGACGAGGCCAGAGGTTTCCAGCGAACGTGGCCCCAACGGCAAACAGATGATCCGGGTTTTGATCCGCGACGAGGTTAACCGGGGCTTTGCTCAGGGGGCCTTTGACAATGCCATGTCGAGCTCGTTTGGCATCAACCGGCGGGGTGTTCCGAGATGAGCTCTGTTACCTGGCCCGCAAGCCTGCCCCAGGAGCCCTTGGTTGACGGTTTTACCGAACAGGCCCCCAACACGCTTATCCGGTCCCAGATGGAAGCTGGTCCAGCCAAGGTGCGCCGACGCTTTACGTCGGGGCCTCGCAACTTTGACTGCCAGCTCTATTTGAGCTTGGCCCAGGTGGAGGCGCTGGATGGATTTTACGTATCAACTCTCGCAGGGGGCGCTTTGTCATTTGATTGGAAGCATCCCCGAACGCAGGCGGCTGTGACCTATCGGTTTGTCGAGCCGCCCAGCTACAAGCCGCTGAAGCGCGGAACCGCCTGGCAGGCCTCGTTGAGATTGGAGGTTTTGCCATGAGCCGCAGTTTATCTCTGGCGGCCCGGCAAGGGATCAATGCTCAGGAAACCGATGAAGTCTTCCTGCTTCTTTTGACCCTGAATCACGAAGACATCACCGAGCCCATCAGGGTGGTCAACAACATGGAAGATGTGATCAGCCGGGGCGACACCTACATCGCCTATCCGTTTGAGATCGCGCTTCCCGATGAAGACCCGGAGAGCGTCGCCCGCGTGACGCTTCGCATCGATAACGTGGATCGCGAAATCGTTAAGAGCCTCCGCGCCATCGCGTCGCCCTTGTCGGTGGCCCTGGAGGTGGTGACGGCTTCATCGCCCGACCTGGTCGAGGCCGGTCCCTTCAACATGACCCTGGTCTCAGCCGAGTACGACGCTCTGACCGTCACCGGCGAGTTGGCTTTTGAGGACGTGCTCAATGAGCCTTTTCCTGGCCATGCCTATGTGCCGAGTGATTATCCGGGGCTCTTCTGATGCTGCCAGATTGGGTGAACACCTATATCGGCCTGCCGTTCAAGGAGCATGGCCGGGGTCGGTACGGCGTGGATTGTTGGGGCCTGGTCTGGCTTGTGCTGGGTGAGCAGTTTGCCATCCACCTGCCGTCCTATGCCGATGGCTACGGCTCTACGGAAGATGCCGAGGATATTGGACGTTTGGTTCGCGGAGAAATGGCTCCCTGGTGTGAGGTCGCTCATGCCGGAGAGCAGCCAGGCGACGTGGTGCTGATGCGCCTGATGAACCAACCCATGCATGTGGGCCTAGTGATCGGCGCTGGTTGGATGCTTCACATCGAAGAAGGCATCGATGCCTGTCTGGAACGCTATGACAGCGCCAAATGGCGACGTCGGGTCTTGGGAATTTACCGCTATGACGGATAGAGAAAACGCACTGCGCCTGATCGCCTGTCCGCGACCCTTTTCCGCCGAGCGTATTGACCGGACGATCGGGGCGGGCGGAACGGTCGCTGATATTATCGATGGCCTGGCGCTTGATCCCATCTTGTTGGCCCACGCCCATGTGTGGCTGAGCGATGGCGACATGGCGCTGGATCCGGTCATGGTTCCTCGGGACCGGTGGTCGATGGTTCGCCCCAAGCCGGGAACCATCATCACGCTCAGGGTTGCGCCGGGCAAAGGTGGTGGCGGCGGAAAGAACCCGCTTCGAACCGTCCTGACCATCGCGGTGGTTGCGGCAGCCTTCGTGCTGGGACCAGCCGTTGGGGCCGCCATGGGACTGCCCACGGAAGCCGTGATTTTTGGCCAGACCATCAATCTCGCGGCGGCGGTGGGCGGTGCGGCCATTACCATGGTCGGCAACCTGTTGGTCAACGCCATTGCGCCGCCTCCCAGACCGAAGCTCGCCGAGCTTTCCATGGGCAGCCCGCAAAGCCGCACCAGTCCAACCCTGGCCATCACCGGCACCCAGAACAGGGCCAACCGCTATGGGGCTGTGCCAAGGGTTTACGGCCGACACCGGGTGTTTCCGGTCCTGGCTGCCCATCCGCACAGCGAGGTCGAAGGGGATGAGCAGTACCTGCGCATGCTCTTTGATTTTGGATATGGGCCGCTCGATCTGTCTGATTTTCGCATCGGCGCCATTCCGCTTTCCCAGTTTGATGGCGTCGATATGGAAATCCGTCAGGGCTACGCCAACGACGCACCCGTCACGCTCTATACGAACACCATCCGCGAGGACCAATATTCCCTCAAGGTGACGAAGGATGCCGGGCCGGAGATCCTGGAAACCCGTGATGGGGCAGATGAAATCATCATCGACCTGACCTTTAGGGGGCTGGTGCGGTTTGATGACA
>JAPPOI010000054.1 GCA_028818055.1 Boseongicola sp. | reverse complement strand
CCAGTGCCAGTGACAGCAGCCACCGTTAATTGTCTGTACCCTGAATGTGCTGCGTCACGGCCATGACCCAGAATATCATGCCCGCCTTGGCAGTCGCAAAATCCCGGGCAACGGCGCGCAGCACGTCGGGTTCGATGCCGCAGATCTCGGCCATCTTTTCGGGAGCAAAGTCTGCCAGATGAGCCTTCTCGGCATCCCAATTCTCGGTATAAGCATCGATGTACTGCTGGTCGTAGAGACCTTCCTCGACGATCACGTGCATGATCGCGTTCAGCATCGAAACGTCTGCGCCGGGGCGGAATTGCAGCATGTGCGTTGCAAACCGCTTCAGTGCCTGACCGCGTGGGTCCATGACGATCAGTTTGCCGCCGCGTTTGGTGAACTGCTTAAAAAACGTCGCTGCGACCGGGTGGTTTTCAATCGGGTTGGCACCGATCACAATGGCGACGTCGGCATTTTCAATCTCATTGAAGGTCGCTGTCACAGCGCCTGAACCAACGTTCTCCAGCAACGCCGCGACGGATGATGCGTGGCAAAGCCGTGTGCAGTGATCGACGTTGTTATGGCCAAACCCTTGTCGGATGAACTTCTGGAATAGGTAGGCTTCTTCGTTCGTACATTTGGCTGAACCAAAGCCCGCAACTTCGCGTCCGCGGTCTTTTAGACCATCCGCTGCAAACGCCATGGCCTCTTCCCAAGATGCTTCGCGGAAGAATTCATCCCAATTCCCGGGATCGACATTCAGACCCTTTGAAGGGGCATCATCGCGACGGATCAATGGTTTGGTCAGGCGGTGCTGATGGTGGATATAGTCGTATCCAAATCGGCCTTTGACGCACAACCGCCCTTCATTTGCCGGGCCGTTGATGCCTTCGACATACTTTACTTTGCCATCTTTGATTTTCAGCGAAACCTGACAGCCGACACCACAGAATGGGCAAACGCTGTCGACTTCTGCATCGTAGTCAGCGCTGTCGCCAGCCGCGTCGCCGGGCGTCACGGACGCGGGCATTAAAGCGCCAGTCGGACAGGCTTGAACACATTCGCCGCAAGCAACACAGGTCGAAGCCCCCATTGGATCGTCGATATCGAACACAGGGTAGGCGTCGTGCCCGCGACCGGCCATGCCAATCACGTCGTTGACCTGCACTTCACGGCAGGCGCGCACACAAAGCCCGCATTGAATGCAGGCATCAAGATTGACGCTCATTGCAACGTGGCTGTCATCAAGAAGCGGGATACGGCCATCTTCAAGCTTGGGAAAACGGCTGGCATCAACACCTTGCGCGTCCGCCATATCCCAAAGATGGCTCGATTTGTCGTGTGCCACGTCACGCTCGGGTTGGTCGGCAACCAACATTTCCATGACCATCTTGCGGGCTTTGGTTTCACGCGTGCCTTGCGATGAGACGACCATGCCATCTGAAGGCGTGCGAATACAGGACGCCGCCAAAGTGCGCTCGCCTTCGATGTCGACCATGCAGGCACGGCAATTGCCATCCGACCGATATCCCGGCGCATCCTTGTGGCAGAGGTGAGGGATCAATGTCCCCTCGCGCTTGGCAACTTCCCAGATGGTTTCGCCGGCCTCGGCCGTTACAGTTTTGCCGTCGAGGGTGAAGGTTACTTTTGCCATCAGGACACCTCGTCCGCGAAATGTTGCATGGTTAGCCTGATCGGATTTGGCGCAGCTTGGCCAAGCCCGCAGATCGATGCATCTGCCATAGCTTCGCAAAGCTCTTCCAGCAGTGGCTGATCCCAAGTGTCGGCCTGCATCAATTTGACGGCTTTCTCACAACCAACACGGCATGGCGTGCATTGGCCGCAGCTTTCATCCTCGAAGAACCGAAGCATATTCAGCGCAGCTGCCTTCGCACTGTCTTTGTCGCTCAGGATGACTACGGCAGCTGACCCAATGAATGTCCCAAGAGGCTGCAATGTGTCGAAATCCATAGGCACGTCGTTGATGGAAGCCGGCAAAAGCCCTGCGGACGGACCTCCGGGCTGATAGGCCTTGAATTCGTGTCCGTCGATCATGCCTCCCGCGGCCTCAATCAGATCGGTAATCGTCGAACCGGCGGGCAACAGATAAACACCCGGCGCTGCGACTCGACCTGACATCGAGTAGGAGCGGAGCCCAGTACGCCCATTCTTTTCGGTTGAATTCAGAACTTCTGGGCCTTCACGACAAACTTTCGCAACCCAATAGAGCGTTTCAATGTTGTGCACCAAAGTCGGCTGCCCGAAAACGCCCACTTGGGCGACAAACGGCGGGCGATGGCGGGGCAGGCCGCGCTTGCCCTCGATCGACTCATGCATCGCACGTTCGTCACCGCAGATGTAAGCACCTGCT
>JAPPOI010000087.1 GCA_028818055.1 Boseongicola sp. | reverse complement strand
ATCTGGTACAAGCCATTCTTCGGCAGCGATGAAGCCGTGGACAAGTTCTTCGGCGTGACCAAATCGGACGAGCATGCAGCCATCCTTTTGCTAGGTGCTGCCCATGCAGCCGAGGACAAACCGAAGGAAGAAAAGGCGAAAGAACCGGCAGTGCCGGGGCAGGGTGCCATCTACCGCCATCCAGACAATCATGTGCTGCACGACGCGCACTATGTGCCGACATGGGTCAAGCTAAGCCCGTTCATCGTCATGGTGATTGGCTTCTTGACGGCGTTCCAGTTTTACATACGCCGCCCCGACATTCCGGCGAAACTGGCGGCTCAGCAGCGTCCGCTGTACCTGTTCCTGCTGAACAAATGGTACGTCGACGAAATCTACGATTTCCTCTTCGTGCGCCCTTCAATGTGGCTGGGCAGGTTCCTTTGGAAGAAGGGAGATGGCGCAACAATTGATGGCTTCCTTAATGGGGTGGCTATGGGGATCGTTCCGTTCTTCACGCGTCTCGCCGGACGGGCACAGTCGGGTTACATCTTTACCTACGCCTTCACGATGGTTCTGGGCATCGCGCTCTTCATCACTTGGATCACTATTTCCGGGGGGGCTGAGTGATGTTGGACGGCAACCTTTTAACAATCATCACCTTTGTGCCGTTGATCGCGGCGGTGATTTTGGCGCTCTTGCTGCGCGGTGATGATGAAGCCGCCCAGCGCAATGCGAAATGGGTCGCGCTTTTTGCCACGTCTCTATCGTTTCTGGGGTCTCTTATTCTGATCTCCCAGTTCGATGCGTCGAACACCGACTTTCAGTTTGTCGAAGAGCGTGACTGGATATTTGGGCTGACCTACAAACTGGGTGTCGATGGCATTTCAGTGCTGTTCATCCTTCTGACGACGTTCTTGATGCCCATCACAATTCTGGCGTGTTGGGACGTCACACACCGCGTCAAAGAATACATGATCGCGTTCCTTGTGCTTGAGACACTTATGCTAGGTGTCTTCTGCGCACTGGACCTCGTGCTGTTCTACCTGTTCTTTGAGGCCGGCCTGATACCAATGTTCCTAATCATTGGTATTTGGGGTGGCAAAGATCGCATTTATGCGGCGTTCAAGTTCTTCCTCTACACCTTCCTTGGGTCGGTATTGATGCTGGTCGCGATGGTGGCGATGTTCGTGGATGCCGGAACCACCGATATCCCGAGCTTGCTGAACCACCAGTTTGGATCAGAGACACTAAGCGTCTTTGGTTTCCAGATCATTGGTGGATTGCAGACACTGCTTTGGATCGCGTTCTTTGCGTCCTTCGCAGTGAAAATGCCGATGTGGCCGGTCCACACTTGGTTGCCGGATGCTCACGTTCAGGCTCCAACGGCTGGATCGGTTGTGCTGGCTGCCATCCTTTTGAAGATGGGTGGCTACGGTTTCTTGCGTTTCAGTTTGCCGATGTTCCCTGTGGCTTCCGATCTCTTGGCAGATTTTGTTCTTTGGCTCAGCGCAATCGCGATCGTTTACACGTCGCTCGTTGCGCTGATGCAGGAAGACATGAAGAAGCTGATTGCGTATTCGTCAGTTGCGCACATGGGCTTCGTGACCGCTGGTATTTTCGCCGCGAACCAACAAGGCGTTGACGGCGCGATATTCCAGATGATCAGCCACGGCTTCATTTCAGGCGCGCTCTTCCTGTGTGTAGGCGTGATCTATGATCGGATGCACACGCGAGAGATCGATGCTTATGGCGGACTGGTCAACCGGATGCCTGCCTATGCGGCCGTTTTCATGCTGTTCACGATGGCAAATGTTGGCTTGCCGGGAACGTCCGGGTTCGTGGGTGAATTCCTGACGCTGATGGGCATGTTCCAGGCGAACACGTGGGTTGCAGCTGTTGCCGCCACTGGCGTGATCCTATCGGCGGCGTATGCACTTTGGCTCTATCGCCGTGTTGTTATGGGCGACCTGATCAAGGAAAGCCTGAAATCAATCACAGATATGACGCCACGCGAGAAAGGCATCTTTGCGCCACTTGTCGTCATGACGCTGTTGCTCGGGGTGTATCCGAGCCTTGTGACAGACGTAATTGGGCCATCGGTTGAGGCACTCTTGGGTGAGTATCATACAGCCGTGGCGGAATTTGAGCCGCACATGCAAGTTGCGGCAAACGGAGGGGACCACTGATGCAACCTGGTGATCTGTCGATCATACTCCCCGAGATCATTTTGTCGGTGTACGCTTTGGCTGCACTTCTGTTCGGGGCCTATGCAGGCAAGGACAAAACAGCGCCTCTTCTCGTTGGGGTGACGTCCGCATTGCTGGCGTCTGTTGCGGCTTGGATTGCGTGCCAAGGCGGCGGTCGCTGTGTCGCATTTGGTGGAATGTTAATCGATGA
>JAPPOI010000066.1 GCA_028818055.1 Boseongicola sp. | reverse complement strand
CTCATTCATTTCAATGTCATGCATAAAAACAGTCCCTATAACGGCATTCAAAATTGGCAAAGTGTGTTCAACACAAAAACTATCGTGATACTTGATCGCGATCAGCGTATCGGTGTTTTTCTTTGCGGCGGTAGCGAGTTTTAAGCTCAACCCGCTTTTGAGCAAACACGGGAGATCTTAACGCAGCTGCGATTGAGTTGCGACGTTTCGGCATCTTGGTGATTTTTCTCTGTGACATCATTGTCCCCTATCCCCGCGCATTTTCATCGGCGCCGGCGGCGATATCCAGGAACCGCGCAAGGCTCTCGTCAGGAAGCATCCGATAGACGCGAATAAGGGTGCTATCTCCGGATTTCAGGACACGGTCTCGCATCTTGGATGCAAGAGCCTCACCCTTCACGACATCGCTTTCCTCGATGTCCATTCCCCGGACAATGGCGCCTGTTCGCAATGCCTCATCGAGTGTCAGAGAAAATGTCGAGCTGAACGAAGTTCCACAGGCGTGGCAGCTTGTGGCTCCAGCAGGATTCAACGCCCCACACTCACCGCACGCCTTAAACTGCGGGCCGCCGGTGGGCGGGAATACATGGCCGCAGGCATCGCACTCCGAAGCCCCGATTTCACACTCGCTGTGGCAAGCTGGGCACTTCTTGGTTTTCGGTTTGCCCGGGTCTTTACGTTTCCCCGGGGACATTTCGATCTCTACCCGCCGAGCGTAAGCCTCAAAGACCTCTGTCGAGGGCATTACAACGTATGCCCGCGTGTCGTCGTCAGGGCCGAAGGTGCGAACAACTCTGCCGATCGCTTGTCGGAAGGCAAGTTCGGTCAAAGCGTTGGGTAGGTGCACGAGGACACGTAGGCGCTTGATGTCTACACCTTCAGAAATCATCGCGACGGAGACAATCCACCGCTTGTTGGTGCTGCGAAACGCTTTGATTCGGGCATCAGGATTGTTCTGTTGGCTGTGAACGACGATCGGAGCTTCGCCCTCGATCAGCTCGATCAGCTTGGCCATATATTCTGCCATTTCGATGTTAGGGGCGATGACCAAGCCTCCCGCCTCAGGCATCCGTAAGCGCAAGTCATCAAGCTTCTTGCTTCCCCATTCGAGCATTGTCGCCTGGTATCCCGTCAAAAGCGGAGAAATACCATCAGCTTCGAATTGAGGAGTGCAGGCGAGGCGATAAAAATCCAGTGCGCTTTGAAGGCCAGGGATACGTTTAAGATCCTTGGTCAGGTCAGCCGGGTTGTGGCTAGAGACTTCGACGCTCTCCCCACCATCAAGGTCCACTGTGAAATGTCCTTCATGGCGGTGGAACGTTACCGGTCGACAGTAGCCGAGATCGACAGCTTCCCCATATGTCAGGGTATAAGTGCCTTCCTCCGGTTGGTTGATTGCACCTGCATCGTCATAGGCGAGCCAGACAGATTTTTCTCCATCCGATCGAATGGGCGTGCCAGTCAAAACGAGAACATGCTTTGCGTTGGCAAATGCACTGTCTGCACTATCGCCCCAAGCAGCTTCCACTGCAGCGTGGTGATGTTCATCGCAGATAACGAGCGTACGGCTTGAGGCACAGATCGCCTGGAACCCATCTTGTAGTCCTTGGACAGCCGCCCAAGTTGCGCATACGTCAATGCCTAACGCGCTGATGTCTCCATCCGAGCCGGTCACCTTACTCATGAACCTTCCAGTGACCCGCTGGAAATCGGCCGACCACTGATTGACGACTTCAGCACGGGGGGCAATCACCACTACCCTGTCAATTTCGTCGCGGAGGAACAGTTCTTCTGCTACAGAGCAGGCTGCGATGGTTTTACCCGCACCTGGCGCGGCGTTGATGACGAAGTGTCGGTCAGCATTTTCACGGAGCAGCCAAAGAAGGGCTTTTTGAATTGCTTCGCTTTGCCAATTACGAAGTTTGATGCTCATAGTCTTGCTACCCTTCTCGGTGTTGCAGCGGGGGCATAGAGCTTGCCCGTTGCTTGTCAGTGTCTTTCCGCCCTTTGAGAAGGGCCATATGTGGTCAGCGTGGAAATTGGGTTCGAGCTTCTTGCCGCAGTACATGCACCGGTTTCCTGAGAGCAGTGCTAAGATTTTGCGTTGGCGTGTGCTGAACCATCTCCTCACTTGTTCATCCAATATTCCGTCAGTTGAATCTCTCGGATCGGCAGGTTTTCAGGTGGCTTTAGGACGGCAAATTCATTGACCCTCTTTACGGCCGCAGCGAACGGAATCGAGCGTGACTCAATCGTCCATCCCTCTTTCCGCATTTCGCTGATTACGTCGGTTAAATTCGACACGCCGTATAGGATCAGGGCCTCCAGTCTGGTGATTGGTTTGCCACCATGAAGGTGCTCCTTCACGCCGAGGGCTATTC
>JAPPOI010000361.1 GCA_028818055.1 Boseongicola sp. | reverse complement strand
GTGTAGATCACGAAATTCGACAAAACAATAAAAAAAAAAAACGCAATCCACTCCAAGATGAAACATCCCTCGTTCTTCATTGAAGAAATGATAACGATACGCTCCGCGGGAGGCGGTGCGGCAAGTGGAGTCAGCATTCGCTGTTTTGGCTGAATACGTGCCATCAGGTTTTTGAATGCTGTGTCGGCTTCGACGCCCGTCGCAGGTGGGTCGTCTTCTCTTTGGCTACGCAGCGCCGAACGCGATACTTTGCGAAGCTTGGTTTTCTCAATCGGAGATGCCTTGGGCAAAACCACATCCTCGATATCGAACCGCAGAGGTTCGTTCGACAAATGGTCAAACAGCGTCTGTTCTCGTGGGTTGGTTTTCAACTGCTCGATGCGAGCCTTGTGCCAAGCCACGGAAAGTTTGTGTAAGGGCCCAAGCACTGGGTCATTGGTAAACTCGTCGCGAATGGTCCCTGCGGCTTCCCATCGTTTGGAAATTGAGGTGTCTTCCTCATCATTCCGGTTGAAGGCCTGCCAGTAATCCACGCCTTGTTCACGTGCGATGTGATTGGTTCGCCCACGATCGCGCTTCACCAAGAAGCTTTCCACCGACCGCGTTGCATAGTGATTTAGCGTTACAAGGTCGTAGCCCCACGAGTTCTTGGATGATCGCCAGCCTTCTTCAAGATAGCTGTCAGGCATTTGTTTGCCAGAACCGTTAGTCCAATGGGGCATTGAGCCTACAGGTTCATGAGGGCGATGGACACCGAGACGGGCAAAGGGCGCACCTTTGCGTTGAATTGTTTTGAACCCCCAAGCCTGGTGTGGCCGGCGCAGGTGATGCTGTGCACCGCGTGTGAACCGCAATGGCATCGGTTCGTCTTCATAGGCAACATGACCTGATGTGCCAAAAAGGCGCCAGGTCATTGAGATCATGTCAGGATCACCGCAAGCGTTGAACAGGGTTTCCAACGTGCCGTCGCCGACATGGATGTTGATGTATTCGTCAACGTCAAAAACGATAACCGCATCTGCGTTGCTGACGACGCGCTGTCCCATGGCGTGAGCCAAAGCGACCCTTTGCGGACGCTCGCCAGAAACCGCTGGATTGTCGATCCGTGTGACAAGGCCCCGTTCTGAAAGTGCGTCGAGGATTTCTACCGTCGGATCGTCACAGTCGTTTGTGTAAACTAGAAAGTGTGTCACTCCGATTGCCAAGTGATAGGCAATCCAATCAAGAATGAATGGCCCCTCGTTGCGCATGGTGGTGACAGCGACGACTCGATCCAACGGTCGTACGGTTGGAACGGGTTCACCATCCTCAACTTTTGCAGTCGTGTACGATTTGCGTCCTTCCGCGACCTCACGGAAAACGCGTTCCTTTTCGCCATCCGGGTTCAAAGGAGGCGAGTCTTTCAAAGGCGCCAAAAGCGGATTGATCCGGTGCTTCAACAAAAGCTGCCCCAAAACCGACTCGGGATGCGGCACCCCTTCGTGCTTGGTGACCAAAGCCCGTCGCATGCGGCGTCCATAAAGGTGGATCGACAATGTCTCATCGGTCACAAAGCGCTCGCGTTTGATGTGGTTCGGGTCCAGCATCTTGCGGCGCTTTTCATATGGATACGGATAAAGCACCCTGTGACCGCGGGTGAACTTCACGTCTCCTGTCTCATGCAGGAAGTACGTCACTGCATGTGGGCCCCAAACGCCCCAAGGCTGCTCTCCGGCGTGAACTTTTCCCCCAGTTGCAATCGCTTCCCGCAGAGGGCGACCGCGCCCACCGGCATAGCGCTCCATCCACAGCGGAACTGAATAGGCGTCGGACGTGTGCTCGATCAACCGGGCAAGCGTCGCACTATCTTCGGGAAGTGCCAGCACACCGCCATTGATGTCTCGCTCACCTTCCCAACCATGCAAGTGACCGTCCCATGTTCGGAACCGACGCATGCAATAGGCATCGGTATCAGCCCAAATTATTCCCGGATGCTGTTTGAGCAGTCGATAGCGGAAAAAGTCCGAATGCAACGCAGGCGAGCCGGTACCTGCGTGCACCAGAAATCCCTCTTCCGGACAGATTTCGTTGGCATCCCGCAGCTCGACCCCGTCAGGTACATTCTCGACCGGGTCATAGCTGTAGAAAACAACTTCGTGCCCGATGTCCAAAAACGATTGCACGCACAGAAGCTCGAGGTAGCTCAATCGCCCCCGCATCCATAGCATTGCAATTTGATGATCCATTCGTCTGCCCGGGCCATCTTGTTTTCCCAAGACTAGCCCAAGGAATGGTCCATGCCAAACGACTTCCTTGGGTTAATTCGCCAAAGGCAATCGGCTTTCCGCCAACTCAACCCAATAAGAACAACCCGCAGGTATCGCCTCGTCATTGAAGTTGTACGCAGGATGGTGAAGCGGCGCGGCTTCGCCAATTCCCATATGGATGTACGCACCGGGTCGTTCTTCCAACATGTAGGAAAAGTCTTCGCCCCACATGTAAATAGGAGCTTCACCGCAATTTCCTGCAACGTTCTCTGCAGCCTCTGCCGCAAATGTCGTTTCTTTGGCTGCATTGAAGACAACGGGGTAGCCGGGCTGAATTCCGACATTTGCCTCTGCGCCATGAGCAACGGCGATTCCACCGGCAACTTCTGCAACCTTTTCCCGAACCAATTCACGTGTTTCGGAATCCAATGTTCGGATCGTGCCTTTCAGTTCAACCTCTTCCGAGATCACGTTGAAGCTGTCTGTCTTGGTGAGAAACGTTGTCACAGATACGACTGCCATTTTCACAGGATCGACGTTGCGTGAGACAATTGATTGAAGCCCAACGACGATTTGTGCGGCCACGTATGTGGCATCAACCGTCTGATGCGGTTGTGCGGCGTGACCTCCGTGCCCTTTGACCGATATATGGAGCTCATCTGTTGATGCGTAGAATGCACCGGGTCTGATTGCGAATGTGCCCGCGTCCATGCCCGGGACATTGTGCATTCCGTAGACTTCATCGATTGAAAAGCGATCCATCATTCCGTCGGCACACATTTCGCGACCACCACCGCCACCTTCTTCAGCAGGCTGAAAGATTATGGCGACACGCCCGGAGAAATTTCGGGTTTCTGACAGATACTTGGCTGCTCCCAGCAGCATCGCCGTATGTCCATCGTGCCCACAAGCGTGCATTTTACCCGGTTCAGTGCTTGCGTATTCAACGCCGGTTTCTTCCAGAATCGGCAGCGCATCCATGTCTGCGCGAAGCCCAACTGTACGACCCGCTTCTCTTCCATTGATAATGCCGACGACACCGGTTCGACCGATCCCAGTTACTACCTCATCACAGCCAAACTCTTGCAACTTCTCCGCGACGAAAGCCGACGTGCGATGCGTATCGAATTGTAATTCAGGGTGGGCATGCAGATCTCGGCGCCATGCCGTGATCTCGTCATGAAGTTCCGCGAAGCGATTGCGGATTGGCATAGCGCGTCTCCCAAGTCAGGACGAAGGTTTGTTCACTGTCGATATATGCTCCGCAGAGCAGAAAAAGAAAGTGGGGGCGAATGCCCCCACGCTAATTCCTACTGGAACTCAGTAAGAAATAATCAGGCGCGCGCGTCGCCTACCAGGCGCCAGATCACCGGGAATGCCACTACAGCGATGACCAGCTTCAGGGCATCAACCCAAATGAAGGTTTTCACGCCATAGGCATACCAGTTTTCCCAACCGAACCCCATGAACGCGCCCTCGCCGCCCAAGCCGCCAAGCAGTCCGAAACCAGAGCTCAGCCAAACAACGCCGGGGACGTATACGGCGACGATTCCAACCGCCATGGCACCCGCCATAGTGATCGGCGAGCGATCCCAGCCTGCCCGCGCCAAAACACCAACCAGATATGCTGCAATCAGGAAGCCAAGAAGATAACCGCCTGTCGGTCCAAGAACGTATGCAAGGCCAATGCCTTTCTCAGGCGTACCCGCGAAGACCGGAAGTCCCTGAATTCCAAGGAAGAGATAAGACGCCACAGTCGCGGCACCCAAACGTGGGCCGTATGCTGCGCCAATGACCATGACCACCAGCATTTGCAGTGTGACCGGAACAGGCACTGTCGCGATCTGAACTTTGGCTGAAACCCAAAGGGCAATCACGCCGGCCACCAGAAGCGCCGCGCGCTTGATCCAAACCTGGCTGCCCTCGGCTGCCCAAATCACGTCTGTAAGAACAGGACGCGCGCTCATCGTTGTCATCGGGGTATCCCTTCTTCGTTGTCCGTTGCGCGGCTTATCGCATTCCACTTTGCGATGGGCAAGCAATCTGAGCGGTCAAACTGCGGCCCTGCGCGTGAAATGCGACGTCATGACATACGATTTACGCGGCCCTTCCACGGTCCAAACCGTCGACCAAGTAGGAAAATCACGCAAATCATAGGCCACCTGATAGCGATCAGGATCGCAAAGGTGCACGGTTTCATGAATGTCAGCCCCCAAAGGCACAGAATGGAATGGGCGCATGTCGTCAAACGCCACATCAAGCCGTCCCTCGTTGGCCGACCAGATGTAGCTACGGGTTGCTCTTAGTCCTTGCGCTGCTCCCCCCGGCGTCATGATACCTTCTTCTTGCTGCACGAGTCGCCCGCCCGAGCGCCGGAAATCCGCCCGACCTTCGAATGTATCCACCCGACCGTCGCTGTGTTGCACGCGTCGCGACACCGTCCACAAGCCTTCAAGCGCAGCCAATGAAGGAATTCCCGCCATTCCATCCCGCCCACACTGGGCGCTCCTTGTCGTTTAGCACGCACCAGTCTAAACGCTGAGCGCAGTTAGATACCAGCGCTCAGAAAGGCCCGACGCAATGATCCCTCGCTACGCTCGCCCAGACATGGTTTCCATTTGGTCACCCGAAACCAAGTTCCGGATCTGGTATGAAATCGAAGCGCACGCTTGTGATGCGATGGCCGATCTTGGAGTGATCCCAAAAGAGAACGCCGAGGCTGTTTGGAAGGCCAAGGACGTTGAATTTGATGTCGCCCGGATCGACGAGATCGAGGCCGTGACCAAACATGACGTCATCGCTTTCCTAACCCATCTTGCTGAAATTATCGGAAACGACGAAGCGCGCTTCGTACACCAGGGCATGACGTCTTCGGATGTTCTCGACACGACATTGAACATCCAGCTAACACGCGCTGCCGATATTCTGATTGCCGACATGGAAGCCTTGCTGGCGGCTTTGAAGCGTCGGGCGCATGAGCACAAGATGGACGTTCGGATCGGTCGTAGCCATGGCATCCACGCCGAACCAGTAACAATGGGATTAACCTTCGCTCGATTCTATGCGGAAATGGATCGCAACCTTGGCCGCCTGAGAGCTGCACGAGCCGAAATCGCGACAGGCGCCATTTCTGGCGCAGTCGGAACATTCGCCAACATCGATCCGGCTGTTGAGGCACACGTGTGCGACAAGCTGGGGCTCGAGCCTGAACCAATTAGTACGCAGGTTATTCCGCGCGATCGTCATGCAATGTTCTTTGCGACGCTTGGCGTCATTGCCAGTTCGATCGAAAACATCGCTGTAGAAATCCGACACATGCAGCTGACTGAAGTTATGGAAGCTGAAGAGTTCTTTTAGAAGGTCCAAAAAGTCTCAAGCGCAATGCCGCATAAGCGCAATCCAGTGCTGACCGAGAACCTGACAGGGCTTGCGCGACTGGTGCGTATGTCCGTCGTTCCAGCGATGGAGAACGTTGCACTTTGGCATGAACGCGACATTTCACACTCGTCCGTTGAACGCGGGATCGGGCCGGACGCTACCATCCACCTCGACTTTGCGCTCGCACGCTTGACCGGAGTGATCGAAAAGCTCGTAGTTTATCCAGACAATATGATGAACAATCTCAACAAGTTCCGTGGTCTTGTTCATTCGCAACGCGTTCTTCTGGCCCTGACACAAAAAGGCGTCAGCCGCGAAGATGCGTACAAGCTTGTACAGCGTAATGCGATGAAGGTCTGGGAAGACGGCAAAGATTTCATGACCGAACTGAAAGCAGACGCCGAAGTGACTGCGGCACTTTCGAACGATGAAATCGAGGAAAAGTTCGATCTTGGCTACCATACCAAGAACGTGGACACGATATTCGCCCGGGTTTTCGAAAACAAATGACCGGCCATAAAGTTGTGAATTGACGGATTCTGGGCCCGTGCTAGCTTTAGCGACATCAATAGGAGGACTATTTATGAAGACTTCTTTGATGATCGCGGCCGTAGCGGCATTGATGTCGCCCACGATTGCATCTGCCATGGGAGGCTGCTCAGGCAGTCATTCGCAGTCAGCGGAAACGACAATGTCGTGTGCCGAAGGCATGGTGTTTGACACTGAAAACCAACGTTGCGTCCCCACGACAGGTTAAGGTTTGTTTGGTAAATTGCTGATAAATCTGGGAATTCGCTCGGCGCTAGCACCGAGCGTTTTCTTTACTCTGGTGTCCGCGCCAGCTTTCGCAGTTGGAACTGAAAGCGATCCGCCGAAACCGTCGGAGACCACCACCCAGTGTACTGATGGCGAGGTCTGGGACGCAAATACCGAGTCTTGTGTTCCCCCAGAAGAGTCGACCGAAGATCAGGCTGCTATTTTTCAAGATGCTCGGGAATTGGCTTGGTTCGGAGACGCTGACGAAGCTGTACGGGTTCTCGACACTCTGCCAACTGATGATCTGGTGCTGACGTACCGCGGATTTCTGGCAAGGTTATCGGGCGATTGGCTGGCTGCGGAAAGCTATTACCAAGCTGCACTTAAAATGAACCCCGACAACATCCTTGCCCGCTCGTACTACGGTCAGGGGTTGGCTGAGATCGGTGAGATTGCGCTTGCCGAAGCGCAGCTGTCCGAGATTCGCCGACGTGGCGGACGCCAAACTTGGGCAGAGCTGGCCTTGCGACTGACTTTGAGCCGCGCCGAACCCGCCTATTAACACCTTGATTGCTGTCGGTACTTGTGCGGCTTCTTTTGCCCGCTTAGTTAGCGTGTGCAGGCGATTGATTGAGGCACATGTCGGATAGTCCGAAAATTACGGTTAAGGATCGTATCCAAGATCTGTTCGCGCGATCCCTTTTGGGAACGGCCCTACTCATCCCGTATGAAACACGCGTGCGTCTGGTTGGCTGGATCATGTCGACCATCGTTGCACCCCTTGCTGGTTGGCGGCGACGAATCCGAGAGAACCTGGAGTTGGTGGTGCCCGACCTGCCGCAGTCCGAGAAGGATGCGATAGTGCGCAATGTGCCTAACAATGTTGGTCGCACATTGATTGAAATATACTCCGGGGAAGAGTTTCTTGATCGCGTAAGTGGTGCGCCACTTGAAGGTCCAGGACTTGCAGCCTTCGAGCGGGCGAAGACTGGTGAAAAACCGGTCGTTTTCCTGACCGCGCACATAGGCAACTATGACGTCGTGCGCGGAATGTTGGCGCGTTCGGGCGTTTCGTTGGCTGCTCTTTACAAGCCGATGACAAACCCTGCGTTCAACGAACACTACGTCAAAGCAATTTCAAAGATTTCGGTTCCAGTCTTCCCAACTGATAGCCGGGGTGTTCCGGCGCTGGTGAAGCACCTCAAGTTGGGCGGAGCGATTGGAATCGTTGCTGACGTCTCAGGCCGTAAAGCCCCAATCCTAAGCTTCTTTGGTCAGGAAGCACACACCGCGACATCGGCTGCAGAGTGGGCAATCAAATACGATGCCGACGTTATTCCGCTTTACGGTCTTCGTCAGGACGACGGTTTGAGCTTCAAAATCCACATTGATGAACCAATCCCGCACGGCGACCCAGAGACGATGATGCAGGCGTACAATGACAGCGTCGAACGCATCACTCGCAGTCACATGGATCAATGGTTTTGGGTTCACAGACGATGGAAACTCGTCGATTGGTCGTTGCTTAATTCAGTTTAGCCGCGCCAAGAATGCGGCCGGCTTCGCCAGCCTGAACCAAGACGGCGACAGGCCGCTCGGCCGAGACCCGGACAGTGGCCGAGTAAGTTCCACGGCCATTCCAACGACCTACTTCAATGAAGTTTTGGACGTCGTTGTGATACGCGAGCGTCTTTCCGGCGTTCTCGCCACGACGGATTTTGACGGTTTCTTTCGGTTCGTAGCTCACGAAATAAACGACGGCACCGCTGGACGGAATGCGACCCTGCTGAGTGACTTGGATGCTTACACCGTTGCTACTGCGCTTCAGCGAGACGGACGCCGGTTTCGATGCCTTTTTGTGATCCTGCAACAGGTCAGCCAGTTTCATCGGCTTTGTGCCAACTATGTGGTCTACACCGCCGATAACCATCTGAGGGGTATAGATCGTCCGTTTACCAGCTGCTGCGGAATACGCCCGCTGCCGAACGGTGTGTTTGGGATCAGCAAACTCGTCCTTCCAGCCAATATAGTCCCAATAGTCAACGTGAAGAGCGAGCGCGATGATATCGTCGCGATCAGCAATCTGGCCCAAAAGCTTGTCGGCGGGCGGGCAAGAAGAGCAGCCCTGAGATGTAAATAGTTCCACGACAACCGGACCATCCGCCCATACGGCGCCGGCAGTTGCTGTCCACGCAGCGGTTATCCATGTTACAATCTTCGACATCTCATACTTCCCTTTCGGGGCCCCAACGACATCTCACTAACGCAGCCCTGATCACGATACCAATCAACGTTTTGCGAGAGAGCGTTACAATTCTATGGGCAAATTGTGTACTATGGTATACAAAAAATGCGTTCACCCCCTTGCACCCTTTATGCGCTTGGCGCTAACAGGCACGCAACGTCGAAGAATCCCAGGAACGGAGCCTTACAATGCCCATCGTAGTCGGCCACGACACATCACAAACGCGTAAGACATTATCTGTTGGCGACCAGAGCGTTGCCTACTACTCGATTCCCGCTGCTGAAGCCGCTGGTTTGGGTAACTTTGCACGTCTTCCCGCGTCACTCAAAGTAGTGCTTGAAAATATGCTGCGCTTTGAAGACGGAAAAACTGTCAGCGTCGACGATATCAAAGCATTCAGTGAATGGGCCGACAAAGGCGGGAAAAACCCGCGTGAGATCGCGTACCGCCCTGCCCGGGTCTTGATGCAGGACTTTACCGGAGTTCCTGCTGTGGTCGATCTGGCAGCGATGCGCGACGGCATCGTGTCGCTTGGTGGTGATGCTGAAAAGATCAACCCTCTGAACCCCGTTGATCTGGTTATCGACCACTCGGTCATGATCGACGAGTTTGGCAATCCACGCGCATTCCAAATGAACGTCGATCGCGAATACGAGCGCAACATGGAGCGCTATACATTTCTCAAGTGGGGCCAATCCGCATTCGACAACTTCCGCGTCGTTCCTCCCGGAACCGGCATTTGCCACCAGGTGAACCTTGAGTATCTGTCGCAAGCCGTTTGGACTGACAAAGACCAAAACGGCGAAAACGTTGCTTATCCGGACACCCTGGTAGGAACAGACAGCCACACAACAATGGTAAACGGTCTTGCCGTTCTCGGTTGGGGTGTAGGCGGCATCGAAGCTGAAGCAGCGATGCTGGGCCAGCCGATTTCGATGCTTATTCCTGAGGTCATCGGTTTTGAGCTGACAGGCTCGATGGTTGAAGGCACGACCGGCACGGACCTTGTTCTCAAAGTAGTGGAAATGCTGCGCGAAAAGGGCGTCGTTGGTAAGTTCGTCGAATTCTACGGCGAAGGCCTTGATCGGCTGCCGCTCGCTGACCGGGCCACCATCGCAAACATGGCGCCCGAATACGGCGCGACGTGTGGCTTCTTCCCCGTCGACAACGAAACACTTCGCTACTTGCGTCAGTCAGGCCGTGACGAAGCTCGCATCGCTTTGGTCGAAGCCTATGCAAAAGAGAACGGTTTCTGGCGCGGGTCAGACTACAATCCTGTTTACACCGACACGCTGACGCTCGACATGGGCACGATTGTTCCAGCGATCTCGGGTCCAAAACGCCCTCAGGACTACGTTGCACTGACAGACGCCAAATCGGCATTCACCAATGAGATGGAAAACACCTTCAAGCGCCCGATGGGCAAAGAAGTTGCTGTCGAAGGCGAAGATTACACGATGGAGTCCGGCAAAGTCGTGATTGCTTCAATCACCTCGTGCACTAACACATCGAACCCATACGTCATGATCGGTGCTGGTCTGGTCGCCCGGAAAGCGCGGGCGCTTGGCCTTAATCGCAAACCTTGGGTCAAAACCTCACTCGCCCCGGGCTCGCAGGTTGTTTCAGCATATCTGGAAGCCGCCGATCTCCAAGACGATCTCGACGCCATCGGCTTCAACCTTGTTGGCTACGGCTGCACAACCTGCATCGGCAACTCGGGCCCAATTCAGCCTGAACTTTCAAAAGCGATTGCCGAAGGTGACCTCGTCGCGACCTCTGTACTTTCGGGCAACCGGAACTTTGAGGGCCGGATCAGCCCGGACGTGCGCGCCAACTATCTGGCATCGCCACCGCTGGTTGTTGCGTACGCTCTTGCCGGCACGATGGACATAGATCTTACGACTGAACCGCTTGGCCAGGATAGCGAAGGTAATGATGTCTTCCTGAAAGACATCTGGCCAAGCCAGCAAGAGATCGCAGAGCTTGTAGAAGCAACGGTCACGCGAGAAGCATTTCAGTCGAAGTACGCTGAGGTGTTTACTGGTGACGACAAATGGCAGGGTGTCGAAACAACCGACAGCCTTACGTACGACTGGCCGACAACCTCGACCTATGTTCAGAACCCTCCTTACTTCCAAGGTATGGGCGCTGAGCCTGGAACGATCTCGAACGTCGATGGCGCAAGAGTGCTGGCGATCTTGGGCGACATGATCACCACCGACCACATCTCGCCAGCAGGTTCGTTCAAAGATACAACCCCTGCAGGCAAGTATCTTCTGGACCGGCAGGTCACACCACGCGAGTTTAACTCGTACGGGTCACGCCGAGGGAATCACGAAGTGATGATGCGCGGGACGTTCGCCAACATCCGCATCAAGAACGAAATGCTCGACGGCGTTGAGGGCGGATACACGCTGGGGCCCGATGGCCAACAGACGTCGATCTACGATGCGGCCATGGCCTATCAGGAAGCTGGCACGCCTCTGGTGGTCTTCGGCGGTGAACAGTACGGCGCGGGCTCTTCGCGCGACTGGGCTGCCAAAGGCACGGCACTTTTGGGAGTCAAAGCAGTCATCGCGGAAAGCTTCGAACGCATCCACCGCTCGAACCTTGTTGGAATGGGCGTAATCC
>JAPPOI010000397.1 GCA_028818055.1 Boseongicola sp. | reverse complement strand
CATCGAGAGAGTTGGCGTTTTGTGCAGGCGCGGAAGAGGCTGTCATTGATGCGGCAACGGCTGCGGCTGCGACGGCTTTTTTAGAATGTTTGGTCATTTTCTGTCTCCTGTTTGAACTGACAAATGCACATTGGCAAAGGAAGAAATTCCGTTCTCGGCTTCACGCGCCAATTTTTTGACAGCACCACAACCCGTTGATATTCCTCACCTATGCAGGAACATAGAAACACCACCGCAACAGTCCGCGCCGTTTTGAAAGCTGCTGAGGACGCTGGAGTTTCGGCAGGAACGCTATTGGATCAAGCTGGAATTTCAGTTGATGTTGCCCAAGATCCCGACGGCGAAGTGACACTGGATGTTATGAAAACCTTTTGGGAGACAGCCTATCGCGAAACCGGCAATCCCTACCTGGCGATGGACGCCGGGATACGGGCCGTCCATGGCTCTTATAAGACAATAGATTATCTGCTTCTGGCTGCCACAACTCCAGGCGAAGGGTTGGCGCGTTTCGTCGAACATTTCCGGCTGATCAACACGTGGCTTAACTTTGAGATCAGTGAAGACGACGCCGGGTATCACTTGACCCTCGAGTCAAAGATCGGACCCGTCCCCTTTCCTGCAGTTGAGATCACTTTCACCGTGGTCACAGAACGTTTTCGACGCATCATTGGACCTGATTGGACACCTCAGAAGGTCACGTTTCTTCATGCGCCACTTGGCGACCCGGCATACTATCGCGGATTCTTCCGAAGTGAGGTCGTGTTTTCCAGCGATAGGGCCCGGCTAACTTTTGGCAAAGAGGATTGGAACCGCCCACTAACGTCCGGCGACAAGGGCTTGTTTGACTTGCTTTCCGACCACGCTTCGCACCTGAGCTCGATGCGGCCGAACCCGGATGACCTGGTCGCGCAATCTCAGCAGGAAATCATGCGCGCGCTTGGAGATGGTGAGCCGGACATCGAAACCATCGCGGACGCGCTTGCGGTGAGCACGCGAACATTGCAAAGGCGGCTGGAAGAACGCGATTTGACCTTCTCCAAACTAGTTGATCAGTTTCGCTAGGACAAAGCCCGAAACCTGGTGTCCTCTGGCGGCATGTCGCTCAGCGAGATTGCCTTTTTCCTCGGTTATTCCGACCAAAGTGCGTTGACCAGGGCGTTCAAACGCTGGACCGGTCAAACCCCGAAAAGCTTCAGAATGGCACACGCGGGCTAGTGATTTTCACGAGCGGCCACCAAAAACAAATGGAATTGGAGGCGAACAGGAATTTCGCATCTAGACCAAAGATTGCCTATCTCGATCGGAAGGACCTCCAATTCTTAAGAAGAGGAAGGGCCTGCGAAGATTTGGGCCCCTACTGACGGACGTTGATCCGTATTCGCCACGACTAGACCGAGTTCCGAGTCGGACGCCGACACCCCGTACTTGTCACGCGGCGGCATTGGGCGCGTTCGCCAATCGGGCGTGAAGGCAAAGCTTGAGACCATACGACCGTCAACCAACGCGCCATTCCCGGCGCCTAATGCGTAATCGTAGTAAAGCTTGACGATTTCTTCTTCGGTAACCTGATCTGTCGCCTGATGAGCCATACAGGCTGCCCGCCACTTCTTAACTCGCGCGTACTCAGGTCCGGCGGGCAGTTCAAAGCCTTCATAGTAGTCAAGAAACCAAAAACGTTTAAAAATCGGCGCAAAAACAGCCTCGGCCAAACCAAAGTCGTCGAAAAGGAAGGTGCCATCGGGGTTATATGCCAGCAGAAAATCATTCAGGTCGCGATAGAGGGACAACAGCTTTTCGTTGTGCACATCCTTCTGATCGGCGTCTTGGTTCATCACAAAGATATACCCCGCCATCGTGAAAGGGCCTTCCTTGGCGATCAACATGGACTCGATGGCGTGATCCTCTGGATCGGTCCGGCGCAGTTGCGGGCCTTCAATTACCTCGTCAAGATATCGCAGTATGACCAAGCTTTCCTTGATGATCTTGCCATCTGACGTTTCCAAAACTGGAAGAGCCGTTGTGCCGCGGGTTTTGCGCATAAGTTCCGGATCGCGTGGTTTGGTAATGTCGACAACCCTGAATTCGACCGCATCTTGCTGCCCACGAAGCGCCAAAAGGATCTCAAGACGTTGCGAGAACGGACAAACCGGAATGTGATAAACGATGTGTTTTGGCATAGAGCTCAATCCAATGGAGGACCGGTAAAGGTAAGGTTGTGATTTGCAGCGGAGGCTTCCACAGCCGCCATGTCCTCGGGAATACGGCACTGGCCATCGGCCATGTCGTGAAAGAACCCTTCAAAGCCACCGGGAGTCAGGATCACAAGGTGGCGAGACGGTTCGTCTCCGATTACTTTAAAGGTGTGTTCCTTTCCGCGAGGGATAAACA
>JAPPOI010000399.1 GCA_028818055.1 Boseongicola sp. | reverse complement strand
TCAACTTGTCGAGTTCATAGCTGACGCCCCATGCGCTGGCAGTTGAAAAAGCGAGGTCGGTTTTTCCCGCTTCGCGTCGCATCATAAACCATCGACCAAGCGATCCTTGGGGGTCGGTGTCCAACAAGGCAACTGAGTGACCATCTTTGGCAAACGCGACTGCCAAATTGGCTGCAATCGTGGTCTTACCTGCACCACCTTTTTGCTGAGCCACAGTAATCACTTTGCCGGCCATCTGCGCCCTCCATCGGATTTTCTGCATTGCAGCATAAAATCAGAATGTCCGCAATATTGCAGAACTCAGGGCGCATTCCAGTCAACGTCATTGGCTTCTTCGATGCGCAGTAATCCATCCGGAAAAGGTACCATCAGTTCATTTGCCTCGTCGTCAGACCCGGTGAGCCAAGTATCGATGCTGTCTTTTTTCAGAATGACACCCATGCGGTGATGTATTTCTCGTACATCTGCGTTTGGTTCACACGTTACGGTCGCGACCTGATGCACAACTTTGCCGCCGGGGGCGGTCCATGCGTCTGCGATTGCTGCAAATGCCAACAACTCTGATGACTTTGCTCTGATCCGCCATGCCGTTTTTCTGCGAACTTTACCTGTCCATTCGTACCAGCCATCACAAGGAACCACGACTCGCACGACGCCTTCGAACGCGCTTTTCTCAAACACGGTTTCTGATCTCGCGTTTACGATGGTTTCCATGACCGGACGTCCACGGGCATTTACCCGACCCGTGGGTATCAAGCCCCAACGCATGTGTCGGAGGGTTTTGCTCTTGTCGCAGACGAGAATGTCTTCACCAGGTGAAATATTTCGCCGAGGTGGATCGTTGAGACCATTGGCTTGCGCACCCAAGAAACTGGCAACTGCTTCTGCCGGTGTCTCAAGAAAGAGCCGGCCAGGCATCAGACCAAGCCATTTTTCTGCTGGAAGACTCGAACCCCGCCAATCGACGAAGCGCCTGTCATGCCACCACTTCCGCGGTCACTTCAATCTCGACGACGAACTCGGGCTTTGTGAAACCTGACACAATCACAAGTGTCGATGCCGGCAAATTGCCCGTGTCGTTAAGCCAAGCATCACGCGCCGCCATGTATCCTGCCATGTGTTCGCGATCCGTTACGAAGGCATTTATCCTAAGAACAGAAGATCGGTCGGCCCCCGCCTCTATGAGAATTGCATCGATGTTTGCAAAGCAAATCTCTGCCTGTTCTTGCGCGGTCTTGGGGATGGTGCCATCAGCAGCGACCCCCAACTGCCCTGAGGTTAAAACAACCTGGGAACCGGGCTCCGATATGGCGCCATGTGCATATCGCGCAAATGGCGGCGCAATGGTGTCAGGGATCAGTGAGCGCATGATGTTCCTCCGTAGCACCGAAAATTTGCCTAAGCCGAGTGCAGACTTCAACAAGCAGCGCCATCAACTTTTGCCAAAAAGATAGGCAAGAAGTTCGATTGCGACTACTAATTGAGCGAACAGGGTGGATGACGTTGGCTGCGCGACGCACGACATGGTCGTGTCGAATGCCTCACCCTAAGACAAGATTTGGACAAGATCATGGAGGTGAGGATGTCTTTCAATAAATCTCTTGGTGTCTCAACAATCATCGCGGCTGCTGCTACCACCGCGACGGCTGGTGGACATCTGACTGAAGTGAAGTTTGGTACGAATTGGGTCGCGCAAGCCGAACATGGCGGGTTCTATCAATCGGTTGCCGATGGAACATATGAAGCATGTGGGCTCAGCGTCGAAATTTTGCCGGGTGGCCCTCAGGTCAACAACCGCGCGCTTATGCTCGCTGGGCGGATCGACTTCCACATGGGTGGTGACCTTCTTCAGGCATTCTCGGCAGTGAAAGAAGGCATTCCTGTGGTTTCAGTTGCTGCCATCTTCCAAAAGCACCCGCAAGTAATCGTCGCTCACCCCGGTGAGGCCGAAAGCTGGGAAGACCTGAAGGATCTTACTCTTTTGATCGGCGACAATGGCTTTCAATCCTATTACCAATGGATGATTGCAGCTCATGGTTTCACAGCCGAACAACGACAGCCTTATACGTTCAACCCTGCTCCTTTCCTTGCGGACAAGCAGAAAGGCATGCAAGGCTATCTCTCTTCAGAGCCATTTTTGGTCGAGAAAGAGGGTGGGTTTACCCCAAATGTCTTCCTGATCGCTGACGCTGGTTACTCAACCTATGCAACGACGATCGAAACTATGCAGGAAACGATCGACACGAAACCAGACATCGTGAAGTGCTTCGTCGAAGGGTCGATCACCGGCTGGTACAACTACCTTTACGGCGATCCATCGGCGGCAAACGCGTTGATCCAAGAAGCAAATCCAGAAATGTCGAGCGACAAGATCGCTTATGCTATTGAAAAGATG
>JAPPOI010000061.1 GCA_028818055.1 Boseongicola sp. | reverse complement strand
CATAGATGACCAAAGGCGCGAGCGACGCATAAAGCCCAACTTCTGGCGGCAGGCCAGCAAGAAGTGCATAGGCGAGTGACTGGGGTCTCAACATGATCGTCACGATGATCGCCGCCATCACATCGGCTGACAGGGTTTCCCTGTTGTATGACGGCGCCCAGTTCAGGATCGGAAAATAGCGCGACCACATCGCGGGCCTCATTCCTTGGGTTTCAGATTTCTTGATATGGAGGCAGCGGCTGTTAGCAGCGCGCCGCGGATGTTTCAGCGGCGATTGCCGGTTCCCGCTTCAGATACCAGCGACCAGGCATTGGCCACGCGTGCGCCGGAACGACAGTAGGCAAACACCTTGGCGTTTGGACGAGAGACGACGGAGGAGAGTTTCTCGGCCTCTTCGACAAAGGGTTCACCTGGCGTTATCGGGAGATAGTGGAATGCCATGCCCAACTTTTCGGACATGTCTTCCAGCTTTGATGAAGGGTCAGAGTCCGGATGTTCAAAGTCCGGGCGGTTACACACCACGTCGGTGAAACCTTCGCTTGCAAGCATTGCAAGATCCGCTTCCGATATCTGCGCACCGGCGAAAAGGTTAGGAGCGAGTTGAGTCATTTCCATATCATTGCCTCATGCCATTGCTGAACGAACATGTTTCGCAGGAACGGCTAGTAACATGCCGCCAACCATCGATCCGACGAACATCAATCCTTCCCAACCTCCGAACGAAAGCGCTGCAAAAGATGGCCCCGGACAAAGTCCGGCCAATCCCCAGCCGGCACCGAAGATCATGGACCCGATTGCAAGGTCCGTGGTGATCTTTTGTGCAGGGCGGGCTGGGAAAGAGCCGCCCGCCAACGGAGCGCGACGCCTTTCAGATATGTTCCAAGCGATCGCCATAGGCAGGATGGCTCCGCCAAGAACAAAGGCGAGGGTCGGGTCCCAGTCGCCAAAGATATCCAGCCATCCTTGTACGCGGCTGGTATCGACCATGCCCGAGATCAAAAGACCAAGCCCGAAAAGCGCGCCACTGGAAACAGAGATGATTCCGCGCATCAGATCACTCCTAGAATGTGTTTGAAGAGAAGAACGCTGACCCCACCGGCCAAGAGGTAGAACCCTGTGGCGGCAATGCCTCTGAGTGACAGGCGAGAAATTCCACATACGCCGTGACCACTTGTGCAGCCATTTGCCAGCCGCGCACCGAAGCCAACCAGAATACCGGCTGCAATGAGCACCCAAGGGTTGGACGTGATATTGGTCTCGCCTTCGATGCCAAGGACCAATAACGCGAGCCATGGCGCGGCTATCAGACCCACGATGAACAAAAGGCGGTCGCGCCATTCGTTCAGGCCAGAGCCATCGACCAAGCCGCCGATAACGCCACTTGCGCCCATGATGCGCCCGTTGCCGAGCAGGTAGACCGCGCCGGCGAGCCCGATGATCAAACCACCAATGAGTCCGTAGATATAGCTAGGTTCAATCATCGTATCAGAGCCTGTTGACTGGAACTTTGAAGTAAACGTTGCCGTCATCTTCGGTCGGCGGCATCTGCCCGGCCCGCATGTTGACCTGGAGCGAAGGCAGGATCAGCCTTGGCATTGCCAGTTCCGAGTCACGTTTCGTACGCATGGCGACGAATTCTTCTTCGCCGCGACCTTGCCCAACGTGCTTGTTCAGCTCTTTTTGCGCGCCGATTGTGGTTTCCCATGCGTACTCGTCGCGACCAGGGGCTTTGTAGTCATGCCCGACAAAAACTCGCGTCTCATCGGGAAGCGTGAAGAGCTTCTGAATTGAAGCGTACAGCGTTTCGGCTGATCCGCCGGGGAAGTCGGCTCGGGCAGTGCCAAAGTCTGGCATGAAGAGGGTGTCGCCCACGAATGCAGCGTCATCGATGACGTATGTCAGGCAGGCAGGAGTGTGGCCGGGTGTGTGAAGAACCGAAGCCTCCATGTTTCCAACCTTGAACGTATCGCCTTCCTCGAAGAGCTTGTCGAACTGGCTTCCGTCACGCTGAAATTCGGTTCCGGCGTTAAAGACCTTGCCAAATGTGTCCTGCACAACGGTTATCTTCTCACCGATGCCAATTTTGCCGCCAAGCTTCTCTTGCAAATAGGGTGCAGCGCTTAGGTGGTCGGCATGGACGTGTGTTTCGAGGATCCAGTCGACAGTCAGTTCGTTCTCTTGGACGTAGTCAATGATCTGGTCGGCGGACTTAAAGTCGGTCCGGCCAGACGCATAGTCGAAGTCGAGAACTGAATCGACGATCGCACAATGTTTGGTTTCCGGATCTGTCACAACGAAGGAGGCCGTAAAGGTGACTTCGTCAAAGAAGGGCGTAACTCGATGTTTCATTGGTTGTCTCCAATTGATCTGATGTCGAATTATTAGAAAAATTTAAT
>JAPPOI010000067.1 GCA_028818055.1 Boseongicola sp. | reverse complement strand
GCACGCGGTTGTCATATTCGATAGTCGCCCCAAGCCTGGCGGGCTGAACGAATATGGCATCGCCAGTTACAAGTCGGTAGACAACTTTGCCCAGTCCGAGGTCGACTGGCTGCTCAACATCGGCGGTATCGAGTTGAAAACAAATGCCCGTGTCGGCCATGAGGATTTAACGCTGGATCATCTGCGAAACGACTTTGATGCAGTCTTCGTTGGCATTGGTTTGGGCGGAGTGAACGATCTTCGTGCCGATGGCGAAGACAAGCGCCAAGTTATCGATGCCGTTGATTTTATTGCTGATCTTCGACAAGCAGAAGATCTCGAAAAGCTCTCTGTTGGTCGAAATGTCGTCGTTATTGGCGGCGGTATGACGGCAATTGACGCCGCAGTTCAATCCAAACTTCTGGGCGCCGAGAGCGTCACGCTCGCGTATCGTCGTGGACGCGATCGAATGTCGGCCAGCAAGTTTGAGCAGGATTTGGCGGCATCCAAGGGCGTGAACTTCGTCTTTAACGCCCAGCCAGTGGCAATCCATGGCAATGGCGCGGCTCAGGAAGTTGAACTCGCCTATACTGAAGACGGCCCAGATGGGTTGAAATTATCCGATAGCACGTTCCGAATTGCGGCCGATCAGGTGTTCAAGGCAATCGGACAAACTCTGCAAGACGCTCCGGCGGAACTGGAGCTTGTTGGCGGCAAGATTGCCGTGACAGGTGATGGTCGTACTTCGGTTGAAGGTGTGTGGGCTGGAGGAGACTGCGCCAGTGGCGGAGACGATCTGACCGTAACCGCAGTTGCCGAGGGCCGCGACGCGGCAGAGGACATTCATTCAAGCCTGATGAGCTGAGGAGGCACACATGGCCGATTTGACGACAGATTTCGTAGGCATCAAAAGTCCGAACCCGTTTTGGCTGGCCTCCGCGCCGCCGACTGACAAGGAATACAATGTTCGCCGCGCATTCGAGGCCGGATGGGGCGGGGTCGTTTGGAAGACTCTTGGTGAAGCCGGACCACCAATCGTCAACGTCAACGGCCCAAGATACGGGGTTGTTTACGGCGCCGATCGGCGCGTTCTGGGCATCAACAACATCGAACTTATTACCGACCGGCCGCTTGAAACAAACTTGGAAGAGATTGCGCGGGTCAAGAAGGACTTCCCTGATCGTGCTGTTGTTGTCAGCCTGATGGTGCCTTGCGAGGAACAATCGTGGAAGGCGATACTTCCTCGTGTCGAAGATACCGGATGTGACGGTATTGAGCTGAATTTCGGATGCCCACACGGCATGAGCGAACGCGGAATGGGGTCTGCCGTGGGCCAAGTGCCCGAGTACATTCAAATGGTCACCGAATGGTGTAAGGAATACTCCGACTTGCCGGTCATCGTGAAGTTGACGCCAAATATCACCGATATTCGCTATCCTGCGCGTGCGGCAAACGCCGGTGGCGCCGATGCGGTGAGCCTGATTAATACCGTGTCGTCCATCACAAGCGTAAACCTCGATACGATGTCACCCGAACCGTCCATCGATGGAAAAGGGAGCCACGGCGGCTATTGCGGTCAGGCCGTGAAACCGATCGCGTTGAACATGGTCGCCGAAATTGCCCGAGATCCGGAAACGGCCCAACTACCAATCAGCGGCATCGGTGGCGTTACGACGTGGCGCGATGCTGCAGAATTTCTGGCGCTGGGTGCCGGCAATGTGCAGGTCTGTACCTCGGCCATGGTCTATGGCTACGGCATTATCAAGGAGTTGACTGCCGGTCTTTCCGACTGGATGGATGAAAAGGGACATGCCAGCGTTGCCGACTTTTCGCGAATGGCGGTGCCGAACGTCACCGACTGGCAATACCTGAACCTCAACTACATCACCAAGGCACGCATCGATCCGGAGTCCTGCATCAAGTGTGGTCGCTGTTTTGCGGCTTGCGAAGATACGTCTCACCAGGCGATCAAAATGACGCCCGACCGGACATTCGAAGTGATCGACGAAGAATGCGTGGCGTGTAACCTCTGCATTGACGTATGCCCGGTCGAAGGCTGCATCACCATGGAAGAACTAAAACCGGGTGATCTTGATAAGCGCACCGGACGTGTTGTCGAAGAAGAATACGCAAACTGGACGACCCATCCAAACAACCCGGCGGCGCAGGCTGCAGAGTAGCATCTGGCGTCAGTCGTTGGTTGGCGTAAGCGTCCTTGTGTAGACGTCAGTCAGGAACGCCTTGGCATCGTCGAAATGTGAGTCGCTTGATGCGTTCAAAACCATCCGAACTTGGACGTCGAAATCGGCGTAATGCTGGGTCGTCGCCCAAATAGAAAAGATCAGGTGGTGAGGATCGATCCGGGCAAGTTTTCCGTCATCAATCCATTGTTGGATAATGCTGGCTTTTTCGTCGACCAGCTCGCGC
>JAPPOI010000455.1 GCA_028818055.1 Boseongicola sp. | reverse complement strand
GTTCAACAGCTTCTACAACGCGACACTGGTTTTGTTGGCCGTTGTCCTGTCAACGACGGGCGTATTGATCGGTATGCTGGTCATGGATCAGCCGTTCTCGATCATCATGACGGGTACGGGGATCGTGGCTTTGGCGGGGATCGTGGTGAACAACAACATTGTTCTAATCGATACCTATCAGGAATACAGCCAATACATGCCGCGTATCGAAGCCATCGTACGCACCGCCGAGGCTCGAATTCGGCCGGTGCTTTTGACAACCATCACGACGATGGCCGGTCTCGCACCGATGATGTTTGGTCTCAGCCTCGACTTCATCGGCGGTGGATACTCGGTCGACAGCCCGACAGCGCTTTGGTGGAAGCAGTTGGCGACGGCCGTTGTCTTTGGACTTGGCATTGCAACGGTGCTGACGCTGATCTTTACCCCATCGATGCTTGCGCTTCGTGTTTGGGTCGCAACGGGTGCGTATCGTTCGTTCACGACGCTGCGCGCTCTGAGCCACGGCTCGGGTTCGAAAACCGCACGAGACCAGGCGCTGCGCCGGCAGGCCAAGCGCGTCAAGAACCCGGAAATTATCTGGGATATTGACGATTTCTCGGACAAGCCGGCGACAGTTCCAAGTGAATTGAAGGCCGCCGAATAAGACAGAGCGACGTCTGGCATCTACCCAAAGTAAAAGGCGCGAGAAGGTATACCTCTCGCGCCTTTGAATTTTAAAGCGTACCGAAAGCGTTTTAGGCCGCCGCTTCCTCTTCAGCTGCCTGCATATGCCAAAGACTTGCGTAGCGTCCGTCGCGTTTCAGCAATTCGTCGTGCTTGCCCTCTTCGACGATGACGCCGTTCTCGAGAACCACAATCCGATCAGCGTGCGCGATCGTCGAAAGACGGTGCGCAATGGTGATGACGGTACGGCCCTCGCCCATTGCCTGAAGCTCTTGCTGAATTTCAGCCTCGGTTTCTGTGTCCAAAGCGCTTGTCGCCTCGTCCAAAAGAAGGATTGGCGGATTCTTCAGTAAGGTCCGCGCGATGCCGACGCGCTGGCGCTCTCCGCCAGAAAGCTTCAAGCCCCGTTCACCAACCATTGTCTCGTAACCGTCAGGAAGCGCTTCAATGAACTCATGAATCTTGGCAGCCCGCGCTGCATCTCGAACTTCTTCGCGGCTGGCTTCCGGGCGGCCATAGGCAATGTTGTAGAAGATCGTGTCGTTGAACAGCACGGTATCTTGCGGCACGACACCAACCTGCGCGTGAAGGCTTGTCTGCTTGACGTCGCGCACATCTTGGCCATCGATTTCTAGCGCGCCTTCAACCACATCGTAAAACCGGAACAAAAGACGCCCAATTGTCGACTTACCAGAGCCAGACGGACCCACGATGGCCACTGTCTCGCCTGCAGGTACATCCAGGGAAATGCCTTTCAAGATCAGACGTTCAGGATCATAGCCGAATAGAACGTCCTTAAACGTCACAGCGCCACCTTCGATATTCAGATCAGGCGCATCGGGTTTGTCGGAAACTTCTTGCGGCTGCTCCAGCAGATCAAACATCTCGCCCATGTCCACAAGGCTTTGGCGGATCTCGCGATAGACCGTGCCAAGGAAGTTCAAGGGCATCGTGATCTGGATCATGTAGGCGTTGACCATCACGAAATCGCCCACCGTCAGCTGGCCCGCGGACACGCCCATCGCTGCCAGAACCATGACGCCGACAAGACCAGCGGTGATCAGCAACGATTGCCCGGCATTCAGGAACGCAAGCGAATACGAGGTTTTCAACGCGGCCTTTTCATATGCCGCCATCGCACCGTCATAGCGATTGGCCTCGCGCGTTTCGGCACCAAAGTACTTCACGGTCTCGAAGTTCAGGAGTGAATCGATCGCCTTTTGATTGGCGTCGGTATCCTGATCGTTCATTTCCTTGAGCATCTTTACCCGCCCTTCCGTCAACGCAAACGTGAACCAAATGTACAGACCGATCGTAACCGCGACGATGGCCAGATAACTGAGATCGAAGACCACCGCCAAAATGATACCGATCAGCGCCAATTCAAGTATCAGCGGTCCGATGGAAAACAGCAGGAAACGGAGAAGGAATTCCACGCCCTTCACACCACGCTCAATGATGCGAGATAGGCCACCTGTTTTGCGTGTCAGGTGATACCGCATGCTGAGGCGGTGAATGTGGGTGAACGTCTCCAAAGCCAATCTGCGAAGGGCCCGTTGGCCCACGGCCGCAAATATGGCGTCGCGTAACTGCTGGAGCACGACGGTCATCAACCTTGCCACCCCGTAAGCTACGGTCAGACCAATTGCACCCAGACCAAGCGCCCAAGCCGGGTCTGGCGCGTCTCCTGCCAACGCGTCGACTGCCGCCTTGTAGAAGAACGGCGTTCCAACGCTGCCCAGCTAGGCGATGCACA
>JAPPOI010000128.1 GCA_028818055.1 Boseongicola sp. | reverse complement strand
AGACCTGATGGAAACCGTTCAGGGCGGCACCATCGAATTTGATCGCTGCATTGCAACTCCGGACATGATGCCGATCGTCGGCCGCCTTGGTAAGGTGCTTGGCCCTCGCAATCTGATGCCAAACCCAAAGGTTGGCACTGTGACCATGGACGTCAAAGAGGCTGTGCAAGCCGCAAAGGGCGGGCAGGTTCAGTTCAAGGTTGAGAAAGCTGGTGTCATTCACGCTGGCGTTGGCAAGGCTTCGTTCGACGAAGCCAAACTGGTTGAGAACGTGCGTGCATTCGTCGACGCGGTTGCAAAGGCAAAACCGACTGGAGCCAAGGGCGCATATATGAAGAAAGTCGCACTGAGCTCGACAATGGGCCCAGGCGTCAGCATCGATGTGACGTCAGCCACCGGCAACGACTAATCGAAATCACAGATTACTGACTAGGGCGCCCGCTGAGGCGCCCTTTTCATTTCAGACGTCGGAAACAGAAAAAAGCAAAATATCCTGCAAGCACGGCCGACATGATCGCCCCGTACAACAGAGATTGGTTTGGCCAACCAATAGCGGGTATGGCTGCCACAACCGCACCAATTGCGGAAAGTACAAACATCATTCCGGCGGTCCGGTTCTTGATCAACATAAGCAGCGCGCCAGCCAATCCGGAAATAACTGAAAGCCCGAATCCGGCGGTTGCCCAAATCGGGCGAGCAGCGGCAAATTCACGATACTCTGGTGGCAGATTTTCCAATCCACTTTCTGTCACTTGCCAGAAGAAATTGAGGCACCCCATTGCGTTCCACGCTAGAGCCAGCAGAGCGACGAGCCAAAAAACAATTGAAGTTCCGACGCTGATTCTCATGGATTAGCCCTTGTTGTAAGTGGAATTGTGCCCATCTCGACCTGCTTGGCGCTGCAATTCAGTTTCGACCCAATTAGGCCGTTGTTTCGCCACATTTTAACTCTTAGCAGTGTTTTAGGTTTACCGAATGTTAACAAAGGCAAGTAGGCGGTGCCATGACATATAGTGCTGGAGACATTAAGTGGGGAACCGATGCCCTTGGCTCGTTCTCCGGAACCGTGACTTGGAGCATGGACCTTCCTGACGGATCGTACTTCGCATCGGGTTACAATCAAAACGACTTCGAGACCGCCATGCAGGCGGCGTTTGATCGTTGGGAAGACGTCTCCGGTATCGACTTTGCTTACTCAGCCACGTCTGGTGCCAATATCGACGTTGGCATGGGTGCACTTGCCGGAAGTACAGTGGGCCAAGCAAGTTACAGCTATACGCCTTTGCCGGGCGTCGATACCTTCAACAGCGCAGACATTACGATGGACTCGCTTGAGACCTGGACGCCTTTCGGACAGTCGGGTGGCCTGGATTTCTATGCAGTCGCCTTGCACGAGATTGGCCATGCCATTGGTCTTGGGCATGTGAACGACACATCGGAAATCATGAATCCATATATCTCGACCGACGACCTAGGCGATGGCGATATTTTGGGTGCCCAGTTTCTTTCTGGTACAGGCGGCGCGACAGTTCCGGACGCTGAGGATCCTCCGCCCCCGCCACCCGGCGATGGTGGCGTTTCCTTCGAGGGCGGTGGAGGCGGCGGCGGCGGTGGTGCGGGCATCATAGGCGCTCTCCTGGCCGTGATAGGATTACTTTTCGGCGTTGCCTTCGGTGGTGGCGCGGCGCTGGCGGTAGCAGCGGCGCGTAGCGGTGAAGACGAAGAAGACACTGACTCCGATGGCGACGAATTTGTGGCTGGCGACCTGATTACTGAGGTTCACGGCTTTTACGAAAATGAAGAGGCGTGGCTCACCTCAGATGAATATCTTGCGCACAGTCACGGAAAATCCTGCGGTCACGACTTCGACTGCAATTGCGGGGAAACTGAAGACGACGCTGAGGCTGACGTTACGGTCAAAAGCTGCGGTCATGATTTCGATTGTGGCTGTGGAATCTCGCAAGAGCAGGAAGTGCAGGGAATGCTGCTAACAGACCTGCTTCCGGTGACCGAGATCGCTTGTGGCACTGACTTCGATAGTGAAGTTCTAATGAGTGAGTTTGGCGAGACCGAGCAGGAAGAAGAACTCTTCCCGATATAGAACAGGCCTAGTCAAACATTCCAGCGACACGGCCCAGCAGCATGAATGCGCGGGCCGTTCGGGTATCCGCAGCAGCGATAAGTTCTTGATCCGAAAGATCGTCAGCAATTTCCGAAAGAGTTTTGTCAAATGTTCTTAGGAAATGATGCGTTGTGTCCCGGAAAATCGAATCTTGGCGCATTCGTGCTGCCGACAAAGCGATGGAAGACCGGTCACGAATTCCGCCCAAGGCCGAGACCGCACCGCCACGTTCGCCTATCGCAAATCGCCGCCACAAATCTGGGTGCGCTCTGTCTGGAGCAAGGTCGTCCATATAAATACCATCCTGACTGAGCAGGGTGAGCACGTCCTGGCTTGCGGTGATCAAGTTCGCGGCGCGTCGATCTGAAAGCGCCCGCCTCAGCGCCTCAAATCCTTCGCGATCTTCTGCGGTTTCAGGGAAGTTCATCGCCGAAATGAAATCTGCTGTTGAAACCGGCGTCCCACTATAGGTTTGAGATGTGTCAAGCGCGAGGTCGGGTTGAGACTCAATAGGAAGTTCTGGTGCTGCTCCTGGCGTACCCAATGCTGCTCGTCTTGCTGGTGAAGGCTGAGTTTCGACCCGCGTCGATGCGAACTGCGCGAAAGCTGACTCGGTGCGTTGTTGTCCGCGGACAATTTCGTCGATCTTACGCTCGACATTCGGGCCCATTGTCGTGGCAGCCATCTGCGCTTGCGTGATGTAAACCTGACGCATTGCATCCATCGAAGCCTGAAGTCTCTCGCTCTCCTCGCGCATGATGCGTGCGCTTTTCGTCGCGATAGAGGCGATCCAGATAAGTGCGACAGGCAGCAAGAGCGCCAACACGATGACAAGAAACTTCAGTGGGCCGAGTTCATCTTGGCCACCAAGCCCCAAAAAAGCGAAGAAAAACAGACACATAACCAGCCAAAACACGCTCAAGAAAATCGCTATCTTGTCAGCAGGATCAAGAACATCATTGTGATCAGCGCGGTTATAGATGCCCAGATCAATCGGTGGCGATTTTGAAGACGGTTCGTTCATGCAAACGGTCCAGCTTTCAGCTGTATTTGATACTTAGGATTTCGTAGCTCTTTTCGCCGCCCGGTGTGCGAACTTCGACGCTATCGCCTTCGTCCTTACCGATGAGGGCGCGGGCCAAAGGCGACTTGATGTTCAAACGGCCGTTTTCGATGTCCGCTTCAGGTTCGCCGACAATCTGATAGGTTCGTTCCTCGTCGGTATCTTCATCCACAATTTGGACCACAGCGCCAAATTTAATGGTTCCGGAAAGCTTTGATGTGTCGATCACATCAGCAAGAGAAAGAATGCCTTCGATCTCTTTGATCCTACCTTCGATGAAGCTCTGACGCTCGCGCGCTGCGTGATACTCGGCGTTCTCCGAAAGGTCGCCGTGCTCTCGCGCCTCGGCAATAGCACGAATGACAGCTGGACGCTCTTCAGACTTGAGCATCTTCAATTCGTCATTAAGCGCAGTGTGTCCCGCGCGGGTCAGCGGTATTTTTTCCACGAAACGTTCCTTTCGGCGCCATCGCGCCAGCTTCCGTCTTAAATTAAACACACACGGTGGGTGTCAAGAGGTTAAGGCCGTCTCGGGCCGGTCTCCGCGCATCTATCCCGCAAGAAATTCAGGGCATTTCGTCCCAAGACGCAGGGTTCTGATTGACGCTGGCAACGGGACAAGAAAGTATCCCGCGAAATCAATGATGCCATGGGAATAGGTGCCAAATGTCGGAAATTGAACGCGAGAGCATGGAGTTCGACGTTGTTATCGTCGGGGCGGGGCCAGCAGGTCTTTCTGCCGCGATCCGATTGAAACAACGGGACGCCGATCTTGAGGTTGTCGTGTTGGAGAAGGGATCTGAAGTTGGTGCCCACATTTTGTCAGGGGCTGTCCTTGATCCTGTTGGATTGAACGCGCTCATTCCAGATTGGAAAGAAAAAGGCGCGCCAATCAATGTCCCGGTGAAGGAGGATAAATTCTACTTCCTTGGCGAAGCTGGTGGAGTTCGCATTCCAAACTTCCCAATGCCGCCACTGATGAACAACCACGGCAACTATATCGTGTCGATGGCCAACGTTTGTCGCTGGATGGCGGAGCAGGCCGAAGAGATGGGCGTTCAGGTATTCCCAGGCATGGCATGCTCGGAATTGATCTATGGCGACGGTGGGGAAGTAAAAGGCGTTGTTGCCGGCGAATTTGGCCTTAACCCCGACGGGACGCCAAGCGACGGTTATGAGCCCGGCATGGAGCTTCTGGGCAAGTATGTTTTCCTCGGAGAAGGCGTCCGCGGATCATTGTCGAAGCAAGTGATCGCAAAATACGAACTCGACAAAGATGCAGAGCCGCAAAAATACGGCATCGGCATGAAAGAAATCTGGGAGATCGACCCAGAGAAGCACAAAGAAGGGTCGGTTACCCACACGATGGGCTGGCCACTAAACAGCAACGCGGGCGGCGGCTCATTTATATATCACATCGACAACAACCAAGTGTACGTCGGATTTGTTGTTCACCTGAATTATGAGAACCCGCACTTGTTCCCATACATGGAGTTCCAGCGGTTCAAGCATCATCCAATGGTTGCTGAGTTGCTTAAAGGCGGCAAACGGATTGCCTACGGTGCCCGAGCGATCACCGAAGGCGGATACCAGTCGATGCCGAATGCAGCGTTCCCGGGCGGCGCTTTGCTAGGATGTTCGGTTGGATTGGTGAATGTGCCTCGCATCAAGGGCAATCACAACGCAATGCTTTCCGGCAAGGCAGCTGCCGAGCACGCGTACCGCGCGATCCAGGAGGGTCGCTCTGGAGATACCCTTGAGGCCTATTCGACAGAACTGAAAGAAGGCCCGATCGGCAAGGATCTGAAGAAGGTTCGGAATGTAAAACCGATGTGGTCAAAGCGTGGTCTGGTCGCTTCGCTGACACTCGGCGGTCTCGATATGTGGACGAACACACTGGGTTTCTCGTTGTTTGGTACAATGGGCCACGGGAAATCGGACGCAGAATCGACTGGTGCCGCAGCTGATTTTGCGCCCATTGACTATCCAAAACCCGATGGAAAGATCAGTTTCGATCGTCTGACCAACGTCAGCTTCTCGATGACAAATCACGAAGAAAGTCAGCCAGCACATTTGAAGCTTCTGGACGCTGATGTGCCGATTTCGGTCAATCTTCCGAAATTTGCTGAACCGGCGCAGCGGTACTGCCCTGCTGGTGTTTATGAAGTGGTCGACGAGAAGTTCGTGATCAATTTCCAAAACTGCGTCCATTGCAAGACGTGCGACATTAAGGACCCCAGCCAGAATATCGTCTGGACAACGCCACAAGGCGGCGACGGCCCGAACTACCCGAATATGTAACAGATATGTCAGTGGTGGTACTTGCCGCAAAGTGGCACATTGCGCCGATTGCGGCTTGAGCCTAGGTTTGGGTCGCTTCGCAGGAGGAGATTTCATGCCGTTAAAAAAGGCACTGACGTTGATACTGGGTCTGTGTTTGGCCGATGTGGCCACGGCACAGGGCAATTCGGGCCCCTACTTGGCCGGTCGGACGGCGGTCTTGGACAACGACTATGCAGCGGCGGCCGACTACTACACGCGGGCCCTTATTCGTGACAGTCGAAATCCTGTGTTGCTGGAAAACGCGCTGACTGCATTTCTCGGTTTGGGAGACTTGGGTCGAGCGGTTCCGCTCGGGCGACGGCTGATCGAGGCCGGTGTAGAAAGCCAGATTGCGAACCTAGTGCTAATTGGCGACGCTGCCCAGCGGCGCGCTTGGGATCCGCTTTTGGACGACATCGAAGCTGGCCAGTCGGTCGGACCGCTTTTTGATGGTTTGATTGTTGCTTGGGCTCAGTTGGGCGCGGGCCGCATGAGCAACGCGTTAGCCGCATTTGACGAAGTCATGTCTAACAACGGTGTGGAGGCCTTTGGTTTGTACCACAAGGCATTGGCGTTGGCCTCCGTCGGAGATTTTGAAGGTGCCGAGAAAATTTTCTCGGGCGAAAGCGGCACCGAGCTAAGGCTGACACGTCGCGGAATCATCGCGTATGCACAGGTTCTGAGCCAACTTGAAAAGAACGATGTAGCTCTAGAGCTGATCGCGGCTTCTTTTGGCGACAACCTTGACCCTGGCTTACAGGCGATGCGGGCGTCCATCGAAGCAGGTGAAACTCTGCAATTTGATGCTGTTCGCGATGCAACGGATGGGGTGGCCGAGATCTACCATTCAATTGCTGGTGCGTTGCGCGGCGAAACCCAAGACGGCTACACACTTCTTTACTCTCGCATGGCTCAGGCACTGCGACCCGATCATATCGATGCGGTTCTTTTGACAGCTGAGTTGTTGGAAAATTTGGAGCGATATGAGCTGGCGACTGAAGCGTACGACACAGTTCCGCGAACCTCTCCGGCATTCCATGCCGCCGAAATGGGACGAGCGGAGGCACTGCGTCGGTCGGGCCGGACAGACGCGGCCGTCGAAGTGTTAAAGCAGTTGACCGAAAGCCACGGCGACATACCAATGGTCCATATTACGCTCGGGGACACTCTGCGGGGTCTTGAGCAATACGACGATGCAATTCCTGCTTACGACAAAGCTCTTGAGCTGATTGGCACACCTGATGAATCGCATTGGATCGTGTTTTTTGCGCGCGGCATCGCCCACGAGCGTACCGACCAATGGCCGAACGCCGAAAGTGATTTCAGGCAGGCGCTGACATTGCGTCCCGAGCAGCCACAGGTCTTGAACTATCTTGGGTATTCGTTCCTTGAAATGCAGGAAAACCTGGATGAGGCGCTGGACTTGATCGAGCGCGCCGTCGCCCTGAGACCAGATAGCGGTTATATCATCGATAGTCTCGGTTGGGGTCTGTACAGAATGGGCCGTTACCCCGAGGCAGTCGGACACATGGAACGCGCCGTTGAACTTATGCCGATTGATCCGATTGTGAATGACCATCTCGGCGACGTCTATTGGGCTGTTGGGCGCCATCGTGAAGCCGAATTCCAATGGCACCGCGCGTTGAGTTTCATCACTGATCAAACCAGCGCAGATGACGTGGACCCTGATCGAATTCGCCGTAAGCTGGAAGTTGGGTTGGACGCCGTTTTTGAATAATAAGGTGCGCCACCACTCAAGATGGCGAATGACTACGGTTAGGTTTTTTGACCCTGCTAAAGTAAATCTCGCACTCCATGTGACCGGACAGCGGGCCGATGGATACCACCAGCTCGATACACTCGTGGCGTTCGCGGATGTGGGCGACAAGTTGGTGTTCGAAGGTTTATCGCCAACCACCATTACGCCGGCACCGACAGCACTTACGGTTCATGGCCCAGAGGCGGCGGGAGTACCAGTTGACAGTAGCAATCTGGTTTGCCGGGCTGTGGATGCGCTGGCGAATGATGTTGCAGCTCAAATCACCCTTGAGAAACGCCTTCCTGTTGCTTCTGGTATAGGCGGTGGCTCGGCTGACGCGGCGGCGGCGATCCGCGCCGTGGCAAGCGCAAGGGATATGCTTCAAGACGATCCAGCGCTTGTTTCGGTTGCGCAGCAAATGGGCGCTGACGTTCCCATGTGTCTTGCCAGCACAACATTGCGCGCCCAAGGGATGGGCGATCAGATCGACCCCATCATCCTTCCACCACTACCAGCAGTATTGATTAATCCGCGTGTTCCAGTGCGAACACCGGAAGTATTCGCGGCGTTGGAAATCAAGAACAACTCACCACTGTCTTGGCCGCCTGACACCCAATCGCAGGATAGATTTTTGGCTTGGCTCGGGATGGCGCGCAACAACCTCGAAGAACCGGCTTTGCGCATCGCACCAGAGATTTCGGTCGTACTGAAGGCTCTATCAGAACAAGCAGGCGTTGGTCTGGCACGAATGTCCGGCTCGGGCGCGACGTGCTTTGGATTGTTTAATGACCAAGGACTTGCAGAAATTGCAGCCAGAAACTTGCAGCGGGACCACCCGGAGTGGTGGGTCGTGGATACTGTTCTGGGAGACGCCGCGGGTCTTGCCGCGCCACACATCCTCTGATCAGGAAACGCGGGCCACCACGTAGTCTGCCAGATCGATCAAAGCATCACGCAAATCGCTTTCGGGCAGGCTCGCCATGGCTGACTTTGCCGTATCGGACCACGCGCGCGCGTCGGCGCGAGTTGCGGCCATCGTGTCGTGGCGCTCAATCAGCTCCAATGCCGTGTCCAAATCGCCGTCGCGCTGATCGCCCTTCTGGATAGTTCTTTCCCAAAAAGTGCGCTCTTCCGCATCTGCGTTGGCAACCGCTTTGATGACCGGCAGGGTCAGCTTACGCTCACGGAAATCGTCGCCGACGTTCTTTCCCGTTGCGCCTGCATCCCCACCATAATCGAGTAAGTCATCAGCAATCTGAAACGCGATGCCCAAGGCATCGCCATATGTTCTTAGAGCATCAATTTGTTCTTGGGACGCTCCAGAAATGACGCCACCGACCTCGCAGGCAGCCGCGAAGAGGGCGGCCGTCTTTCCGCGTACAACCTGAATGTAGATGTCTTCTGTGGTCGAAAGATTTGCAGCAGCAGTCAACTGCAACACTTCACCTTCAGCTATCGTCGCGGCGGCGTTGCTCAGGATTCGGAGAACGTCGAGCGATCCAGTATCTGTCATCAACTGAAACGATCGGGCAAAAAGATAGTCACCGACCAATACGGACGACTTGTTGTCCCACAGCAGATTGGCAGTTGGCCTTCCGCGTCGTTGCTCACTTTCGTCGACGACATCATCGTGAAGAAGCGTCGCCGTGTGGATGAATTCAACTGTTGCAGCGAGCCGGATGTGATTGTCGCCCTGAAAGTCGAACAGCTTTGAGGCCGCGAGCGTCAGCATGGGCCGCAGCCGCTTGCCACCGGCCTCTACGAGATGTGCGGTGACTTCGGGAATACGTGGAGCGTGTTCTGATGCCATGCGCTCTTGGATCAGTGAATTGACGCGCTCCAGGTCGTTTTCCAAAGCCGCAGCAAGTCGTTCATGGGGCTTTTTTGCCAAAGTGCTCTCGTCCAATCCCATCACACGCTCGTTAGATTGCTCGACAAACCCTCTGGTCTGTTCTTAAGTCCATCCCATGAAAGAGCTCATGCGCACCAACGACCCCACGCTGATCGCGTTTGCGAAAGCCCTTCTTGAGGGCGAGGATATAGACTGCTTCGAGATGGACGTCCACATGAGCGTGCTTGAAGGCAGCATCGGGATTTTGCCCAGACGTCTTATGGTTCGTGAGCAGGATCACTTCCAAGCGACCCACGTCCTCAAGGACAATGACATCCCAACGGGTCAATGAGAGAAACTTCTGAAGATGGCTTCCTAGATGGGAAGTTGAAAATCAGGCAGCCGAAATCGGGATACCGCGCCGGAGCAGACCCGGTGTTTTTGGCGGCAAGCATTCCAGCAAAGTCCGGGGACACCGTGCTTGAGCTGGGAACTGGCGTTGGTACTGCATTGCTTTGCCTAATGCATCGCGTTCCCGGGCTTGAAGCCGTCGGTATAGATATTCAGCCGGACTTGATTGATCTTGCTCGCCTAAATGCTGAGGCCAATGGTGCTGCTGCGGACTTTCAGGCGTCCGATATCAGTGATCTGCCTGAGCATATTAAACAGAAATCCTTTGACCACGTATTGGCCAATCCTCCCTACTTTCGTGAGGCACACGGAACACCTGCCGAGAACCCTGGTAGAGAAACTGGGCGGCGAGAGGAACTACCGCTGGCCGAATGGATAAACTGTGGAATTCGACGGGTATCTCCCAAGGGGACATTGACGCTCATTCAGCGAACCGACCGTCTTCCCGACATTCTGAATGAAATAACAGGGCGACTGGGTGACATCTGGGTGCTGCCACTGGCGTCTCGGCGTGATCGTGAGCCGGAGCACGTAATTGTTCAGGGTCGCAAAGGGCGTCGGAGTCCGTTTCGCCTTCTTGCACCAGTGATTCTCCACGATGGCGAGCGTCATGCCCGTGATCAGGATAGTTATTCCACCGTCGCCAAATCCGTTCTCAGAGATGGCAAATCTCTCCCAATGCATTGATTCACAATAATTTAGAGGTTTTCCGCGACTCTTGCTGAATTGCCCGAACCCCCTTGCACGTGACTCGAATCAGATTTCGTGCTGGACTGAAGGTATTGCAAACAGGAGGACGCCAATGAGTCTGAGTTCGCATTTGCAGGAACTCCGCAAGAAACACGCAACATTGTCAGAAGAAGTCGAGGCCGCTCAGCGCAGCCCTGCAACCGACGATCTAATGATAACGTCGCTCAAAAAACAAAAACTAAAACTCAAAGAGGAAATCGAGCGACTTAGTCACTCAACCGTTTGAAATAGCCCTGGCATCGTCGGCGCTGACGATCTTGCGGCCGTCAGACAGCTTGGCGATGCCTTCGGTTTCTTTGGCAATCCAATCAATGAACGCGGAAACGTGAGGCAAAGTCTCATTGCCTTCCACGCACAACAGCCGGTAGGCCGCGCCCGTTTCGATGATGACGTCAAATGGCGCAACCAACCGTCCGTCACGCAGCGGACCCTCTGACAGAGATATCCTTCCAAGAAGAACTCCCACACCAGCGAGCGCGGCGCCGACTGCGTGATCCGCTTGATTGAAACGCGGACCTGTAATCTCGGGAGGCGTCAAGCCTTGGGCTTTGAACCATGTCTCCCAAGTTGCGAATTCGGAAATGCGAGTTGTCAGTTCATCGCGAAGGAGCGGCATTTTCATAAGGTCCTCAGGAGAGGAAATTTGACTGGCCAGGTCTGGCGTCATCATTGGCGTCATGTACTCGGACATCAGAGTATGCCGGAAAAGGCCGTCGTCGTCGCCGTAACCATACCGGATTGCGATATCCACCTCGTCACGCGAAAGATCGACGACTCGCAAACTGGCGGAAAATCGCAGATCGATCTCGGGATGTTCCGAAGCGAATGAATAGAGCCTTGGTGCCAGCCACAGTGAGGTTATGCCCGGACCAGCCGTCACATTTAGCACAGAGTGATCGTGCAGCCGGCGGGTGGCGCGCCACGCGGATTGAAGAGTAGCAAATGCGTCTGCAGCCCCTGGTGCTAATGCGCGCCCAGCATCTGTAAGTTCCACGGCCCGGTTCAGCCGCCGGAACAGGGGAACGCCCAGATGATCTTCCAGCGACTTTATTTGAAAAGACAGCGCAGCAGGTGTGACGTTGAGCTCGTCGGCAGCCTTGGCGAATGACATATGGCGCGCCGCCGCGTCGAAGGCACGCAATGCGGTCAATGGGGGAAGTGCATCAGACATATTC
>JAPPOI010000140.1 GCA_028818055.1 Boseongicola sp. | reverse complement strand
GATCTAGCGGATGTTCTGGGTAACTTCGTCAGTCGGGTTACCAAGTTTTGCCGTTCCTAGTTTGGCGAGGAAGTTCCGGCAGTCGGCGAATTTGGCCCGGACGAAGAGGCGTTGATCGCGCGATTAACCGATGGCTTGAAGGCTTATGAATCGCAGATGGAAGCAATCGAGATCCGAAAAGCGTCGAATGAATTGCGAGCGCTTTGGGTTGCTGGAAATGAATACCTGCAATCTGCAGCACCCTGGGCGGTTTTCAAAGAAGACCCAGACCAAGCCGCCGCGCAGATCCGGCTCGCTCTGAACTTGATCCGGTTTTATGCCGTAATTTCAGCGCCTTTCGTGCCGGAAACTTCGGCGCGGATGCTTTCTGCGATGAACACTCTTGATACCGAATGGCCAGAGGACCTCGGCGCGGCATTGAACGCCCTGCCCCCCGGTCATGCGTTTACGGTGCCAGATGTGCTCTTCAAAAAGATCACCGACGAAGAGCGCGACATGTGGCAGGCACAGTTTTCGGGCCAGCGCGACTAGATCACGTCTTCACTAACCACTGCAGCAGCGGAACAAGCTTGCGCGTGACTTCCATGGCCCAATCGACTGCATCTGGTCCGATGATGTTGCCTGCTGCAGCTTGGGTGTCATGTGTGCGTGCAACGTAGGATTTGTACCGAAGCAGATCCGAGCGTGGGTGATCGGCATCAAAACCTTTTGGGACTCGGGCCAAATCAGGTTCGCCAAATTGGCACCCGACTGTCGCCGCTTCGTTTAAGGCCTCAATCAAGGCGTTGCCATCCTGCTCGTCATGGATGCGGTCGCGAAATCGGGTCAGGTTTTTCGGTTCGATGCCGAACTGTCCGGCTCCATAGCCAACCCCATCCGGTGACAACACAAAATGCATGCCCGGTGAGCGATTTGGATGACCACCCGACCAGAAAACAAGGTGTAGTCTGGCGTTGTACGGCGACTTGTCAGTTGAAAACCTGACGTCGCGATTGATCCGGCGCAACGAGCCGTTCAGTCGCGCTTCGGCCTTGAGTGAGGGCTCAAGGCTGCGCATTTCATCCGCAATAGCATCAATAAAGTTGAAAGCCGGGGTCTTCCAATGCGCCTCATACCGGTCACGATTTTCATCAAACCAGTCTTTGGAATTGTTGGCTGCAATGTCTTTTAGAAATGAAAATGTCTGCTTGGAAAAAAGCATTTTTGGTTCCTGTTACCATCAAACTATTACACCTGCCGAGCCTACGCCTTAATCATCAAACAGTGAAGCTGGGCTTACTGACCCGGTGAGTGTTCGCCCATCGCGTGACGATAAAACCGACCGGATCGTGGCGTATTTCGACAAGCCGGCGAGCCAAGCCCTTGCCAAAGTTCTCCCATTACCGGTCAATGCTGTTCGGGAGGACCGTGATCAATGAAAGATAAGGTGCAACTCCAATCCGCTGCCGAATTCGCGCTGAACTGGCCGGTTTCTGACGTGCCTGAAAAGACGCTGGTCTATGTTGCACATCTTTTGTTGGACACGATCGGAGTGGCAGCGGCCGCCCATGACACTGACGCGGGTCGCATTGCTCGAGACACTGCGTTTCTGTTGTACAACACGCAAAGCGAAACGCACCGGGCCTCAATTCTGTTTGATGGAAGAACTGCGAGTTTACCCGGAGCGGCATTTGCCGCGGCCAGTCAGATAGACAATCTGGACGCACATGACGGCTATAATCCAGTCAAAGGCCACATCGCCGTCGCCGTCGTTCCTTCACTATTGTCCTTGGCCGCCCAGCTTCCAAATCTCTCGGGCCGCGAGGCATTAGCCGCCCTAGCCATATCTTATGAAATTGCGGGCCGCGCTGGGCTGGCTCTGCATGACACCGTGAGCGACTATCATACCTCTGGTGCATGGAATTCGCTCGGCGTGGCAGCGCTGGCTGCACGCTTGCGCGGGGCAAGCGAAGACACACTACGTCAGGCATTGGGTATTGCAGAATACCACGGCCCCCGCAGCCAGATGATGAGAGAGATCAACAATCCGACCATGCTGCATGATGGTTCAGGAATGGGTGCGTTTATCGGTCTTTCTGCGCTTTTGATGGCAGAGCAAGGTTTTACCGGCGCGCCAGCCATCACTGTAGAAGATGACCAAGTCGCCCATTACTGGGAGGACCTTGGTTCCCACTGGTTGACCGACGAACAATACGTAAAGCCCTACCCCATTTGTCGGTGGGCACATGCTGCAATTGATGGTGCCGAGAAAATCCGGCAGGTGCATGGTATTTCCGGGTCTGACGTCGCCAGTATTCGGATTGGCGCCTTCCAAAACGCAACCGAGCTTTTTGCCGGCATGCCCACAACGACATCGCAAGCGCAATATTCATTGCCCTTTGCTGTCGCGGCGATGCTGGAGCGTGGTGAGGTTGCAGTTAAGGA
>JAPPOI010000438.1 GCA_028818055.1 Boseongicola sp. | reverse complement strand
CACAAGAGACGCCGATCAAACGCGTCCAAAAAACAAGCGGGAGCGAGCGGTATGCGGCCCATTATTGTGATTGCGTTAGCAGCAGCAATTGCTGTGGTTGGCGCTGCGCAGTTGCACGCAAGTGAGCGCGGGAAGGTCACGAACCTGCCCATTCCCCGGTATGTTTCGTTAAAAGCCGCCGAGGGTAATGTTCGCCGAGGGCCTTCATTGAGCCATCGCATCGACTGGGTATTTACGCGTCGTAATATGCCACTTGAGGTTACCGGCGAATATGGTCATTGGCGCCGGGTCCGCGACCGGGATGGTCAGGGCGGATGGGTGCATTATTCCCTGCTTTCCGGCGTGCGGCATGTGATCGTCGAACAAGACATGCTGGAGATGCGGGTCAAACCGGACGCGGAGAGCCCGGTGAACGCAATTGCCGAAGCTGGCGTGATTGCCCGACTAGAATCTTGTGAACTGGATTGGTGCCGCATTTCTTCAAATGGCAGCGGCGGCTGGGTGTTGAAGCGCACCATTTGGGGCGTGAAACCTGAAGAGATCAAAGACTGACGACGTTCTGTCACACCTTCACAAAGCGGATAAACGATCTTAGATTTTGGTGTGAAGAGGAATTATTTTCTCTGACGGCTTTGCGACGAATTCCGAGGGGGGACGCGCCATGTCTTATCAAGTGGACCTGAAAACCAAACCGATAGTGACAGGCTTTTTCGACGACGATTCGAGCACGATTTCCTACGTCGTTCAGGACCCGGCATCGAATGCCTGTGCCGTCATCGACTCGGTAATGGAGTTTGATCAAGCAGCGGGTCGGCTGACCTTTAATGGCGCCAACAAGATTATCTCATTCATCGGTGACAATAGCCTTGATCTGCAATGGATCATCGAAACTCATGTTCACGCCGATCACCTGTCGGCCGCTCCGTATCTCCAGCAAAAACTGGGTGGCAAAATTGGAATTGGCGAACACATAACGACCGTCCAAGACACTTTTGGCAAAATCTTCAACGAAGGCACAGAGTTTGAACGCGATGGCTCGCAGTTCGACGCGCTTTTCACAGATGGTGACACGTATCAAATCGGCGAAATGAACTGCTTTGCGATTCATACGCCCGGTCACACGCCAGCTTGCATGGTGCACGTCATGGGAGATGCCGCCTTTGCCGGCGACACGCTCTTCATGCCTGATGGCGGCTCAGCACGCGCAGACTTCCCAGGCGGAGACGCCGGAGAACTTTATGACTCGATCCAAAAAGTTCTCAGTCTTCCAGATGAGATGCGGTTGTTCATTTGTCATGACTATGGACCCGGTGGGCGCGACGTCGCCTGGGAGACGACAATTGGCGAAGAGCGGTCGAAAAATATCCACGTCGGAGCCGGGCAAACGCGCGAAGAATTCATCAAATTCCGCGAAGAGCGGGACGCCCAACTGGCAATGCCAAAGCTGATCATCCCATCATTGCAGGTGAATATGCGCGCAGGCGACGTCCCTACGGACGACGACGGCAACATGATGTTGAAAGTACCGGTCAATAAGCTTTGAAATTGTGCTTGACCTCAAGTGAACTTGAGGTCGCAGGATGGCTCGACTCAGTTACAAAAGGAGAGTTGAGATGAGTGCTGCACGACTGGAACATGTGAACATCACGGTCAGTGATCCCAAGGCGACAGCTGGCTGGATCGAAAGGATTTTCGGCTGGAAAGTACGGTGGGAAGGCGCCGGGATGGAAACGGGCTATACGGTACACATTGGCGAAGATGACACCTATGTCGCGCTTTTCACCTTTCCTGACACTCCGGAACCAAAGTCGACTTCGTATGTGACCAAAGGTGGCCTGAACCACTGGGCCGTTGTGGTGGACGACTTGGACGCGGTCGAGGAGCGCGTAAAGGCTGAAGGCTTCACACCCAAATCCCATGCGAACTATGAGCCCGGTCGCCGGTTTTACTTCCACGATAACGACGACATCGAAATTGAGGTCGTTCAATACAACTGATCCCTTGACGTTTGACGCGCGGCTTGGCAGGCCGCGCGCCATGACCGGGAAATCTCCATCTGGCGCACCTTGGCGCAATTTCTATGGCCGAACGCGCGGCAAAGGCCTGCGTGACAGCCAGAAGGAATACATGAAGGACCTGGCGCATCTGTCGCCCGGTCCAGTGAGTTGGGACGATAATCCGGATCGAAATCCGTTGGATATCTCGGCGCTGTTTGGCGAACGTCCGCTTTGGCTGGAAATCGGGTTCGGAGGCGGCGAGCATCTGGTCCATCAGGCCGCCGCAAATCCAGACGTCGGGATCATCGGCGCGGAGCCTTACATCAACGGCATTGCCATGCTTCTTGGCAAGATCCGCAAGGCAGGTGTTGAGAATGTCGCAGTTCATCCCGGCGATGCGCGCGACCTTATGGATGTTCTGCCGAAGGGATCAGTCGAAAAGGCTTTCTTGCTGTATCCCGACCCGTGGCCAAAAAAGAGACATCACCGCCGAAGATTTGTCACGGCCGAGCACCTTGAACCGCTTTGGCAAGTTATGGCGCCAGATGCCGAGTTGCGGATCGCGACCGATATTCCCGATTATGTTCGCCAAGCTATGGAAGAGGTTCCAAAAGCAGGCTTTGAATGGCTGGCAGAGCGCCCCGAGGACTGGCGGCTACCCTGGAGCGATTGGCTGTCCACGCGATACGAACAAAAGGCGCTGCGTGAAGGCCGCGTGCCCCATTATCTGACTTTTCGTAAAGTGAGCCGTTAGCGCGCTGTCACCCATCAGTTTTTTGAATTGATAAGGTTTGTTCCCGTGGACGCGATTTTCTGTCTGCGCTAACAGGGCGTGACGAACAAGGGGACGAATATGTCAGGCCATGGCACGCCAACACCGATGACCGCCCGTAACGGGAACGCGCTGCGTGGCGAGGCGCGGGTCCCGGGCGACAAGTCGATATCGCACCGCTCGCTCATTCTGGGCGCTTTGTCGGTTGGTGAGACACGTGTGCGCGGACTGCTGGACGGTGAAGATGTTCTGGCGACCGGGGCAGCCATGCGCGCTTTTGGAGCGGACGTATCTCAAGATGGCGACGAGTGGGTCGTCCACGGCGTAGGCGTTGGCGGTTTTGCCGAGCCCGAAGATGTCATCGACTGTGGAAATGCAGGCACAGGTGTACGCCTGATCATGGGTGCCATGGCAACGACAGGCATCAGCGCAACTTTTACCGGCGACGCATCACTCCGATCGCGTCCTATGGGTCGGGTCACCGACCCCTTGGCGCTTTTTGGAGCAGCGTCCTATGGCAGAAGCGGTGGTCGGCTTCCGCTGACAATGGTTGGTGCGGCGACACCTCTGCCAGTGGAATATGAACTTCCGATGCCGTCGGCGCAGGTAAAATCAGCCGTCTTGTTGGCTGGATTGAATGCACCGGGCGAAACCCGCGTGATCGAACCTGAGGCAACGCGCGATCACACTGAACGCATGTTGCGAGGATTTGGGGCTGAGCTGTCTGTTGAAGATAGCAAGGATGGCCGGGTCATTACGTTGACCGGATACCCTGAGTTGAAACCACAAAGCATTGATGTTCCCCGTGACCCGTCATCGGCCGCGTTTCCGGTCTGCGCAGCGCTGATCGTTGAAGGCTCGGACGTGCTTGTTCCGAACATCGGCCTGAACCCGACCCGCGCCGGACTGTTTTATACTCTGCAGGACATGGGTGCGGACCTGACGTTCGAAAACCAGCGTGAAGAAGGTGGCGAGCCGGTCGCCGATTTGCGCGCAAAGTTTTCGCCCGACATGAAAGGCATCGATGTGCCACCTGAGCGCGCGGCCAGCATGATCGACGAATACCCTATCCTGTCGGTCGTCGCGGCCCATGCAGAAGGTCGTACCTATATGGCCGGCGTCAAAGAGCTGCGTGTCAAGGAAAGCGACAGAATTGACGCAATGGCCGTAGGACTTCGCGCCAACGGCGTTGAGGTCGACGAAGGCGAAGATTGGTGGGCGGTTGAAGGCCGCGGAGCAGGCGGCGTGCCAGGTGGCGCCGCTGTTGCCGCACGGCTGGACCACCGCATCGCGATGTCATTTCTGTGCCTAGGATTGGCATCCCAAAAGCCGGTTACGGTCGATGATGCGTCGCCCATCGCCACGTCATTTCCAATTTTTGAGAGCCTGATGAGTGGACTGGGTGGTCAACTCGACAGGTCGAATTCGTGAGCGACAAGAAAACAGGACGATGTCTCTGTGGCGCAGTGCGGTACACGGTTAGCGGTCCGTTACGGCCTGTGATTGCCTGCCATTGCAAGCAATGCCAGCGAACATCCGGATTTCATGTTGCTGCAACAAGCGCCGCGCGCGGCGACATTGAAATCACGGGTCGTGTCACGTGGTACGAGTCTTCTGATACAGCGCGACGCGGATTTTGCGGAACGTGCGGGTCCAACCTGTTCTGGGACGGTGCCGGCGATAATCTTTCCATATTTGCAGGAACGTTGGATGCGCCCACAGGATTGGCGATAAAGGGCCACATCTATTGCGCAGACAAAGGTGATTACTATGAACTCACCGATGATTTGCCCAAGGCGCCGGGCCGAGATCCCGAATTGACGACGATGGTGCGCTAAACCCAACCCGAATGGGAAAAGAACGACATCCGGGATGTCGCCTTAGCGACTAGACAAGTGAAAACCGAAACCGCACCTTCGTTCGAAACAGCGGAGGTTTGGTCATGGATCTGAACAAGATCAAAGCCGACTATGAGCGCGACGGTTACGTCTCGGCGGTGCCGATTTTGACGGCAGAAGAAACAGCGCGCCACAGGTCCGCACTCGAAGATCTCGAGGCCCGCGAAGGACAGATCCATTACAAGGCAAAACTCCATACCGTCATGACCTCGCCGTATGAGATGGCGACCCACCCCAAAGTGCTGGACATCGTGGAGCAGTTCATCGGGCCGGACATCCTTCTTTACGACTCTACGTTCATCATCAAAGAACCGCACACGGATGCCCACGTTAGCTGGCACCAGGATCTGACGTTTTGGGGTTTGTCGGCGGACGATGTTGTGACGTTTTGGTTGGCATTATCGCCGGCAACGGCTGCGTCCGGATGTATGCGCATGGTTCCCGGAAGCCACAAACTGGGCGTGTTCGAGCACGAAACAGGGGATGATGCATCGAATGTCTTGTTGCAAAGCCAGACCGTCCAAAATGTGGACGAGGCAAAGGCTGTTATGTGCCCACTTGCCCCCGGTGAAGCGTCGTTCCACCACGGGTGGACATTGCATGCATCCATGCCAAATCAATCGGACGACCGCCGCATTGGTTTGAATGTCCAGTATCTGGCCCCTCATGTTCGCCAGACCAAGCATGATCTTGATAGTGCGATGCTGGTTCGTGGCGTGGACAACTACCGGCATTTCCGCGAGGATCAGCCTGCGTTGACTGACTTCGATCCTGCCGCCGTGGAACGGTGGCACGAGATGGACAAGCTCCACGTCGAAACTCAGGGAACAAACTAAATTTCGGCCAATTCGTAGTAGAATCGGCTGTAGATCGCAGCTTTTCGAGTGCGGCGTTTGGGTTCTAATATATTGATATTAGTACCTATTCGCCCTCAAATGCAGCGCCGACTGGAGATTTCATAAAAAATTCTTGAACGGCGTTCAAAAATCAGCTACTAATTGATGAACATTGTTCACGGAGCGATTATGACCCACGTTGTAGATACCAACGCCATGCTGAGCGAAGGCATACTGACCGAAGCTCAGGTAAGCGAAATTATTCGCCGATCTCGCGCGACAATGTTGGCGCTTGTGACAAATATTCTTTTGACTGCAGGCATCATCGCCGCAGCGCTTGGCTTTGTATTCTGGATTGCTGATCCGGTCGGCGTCGCCATTCTTGGCCTTGTCTTTTTGGTCTGCGGCGCCGCGGTTCTTTTCAAGAATTCCCAGCTTTACAGCATGCTTGGAAATGCCGCCGCGCTGGTCGGTGCAGGGATGCTGTTCTCCGGCGCAGCATTTGAGTTGGCCGAAAACTACGAACACATCGCGGAATGGATCCTCATTCCTTTGGGCGCCGTATCGGGGCTGGTTGCCGCTTGGGTCTTCACCCGAGTTCCAGATCGGCTTCGCTTCTCGGTCGGGTCGGTTGGCCTGATGGGACTCGCGTTGCACCTGTTCGGTGTAATTCTAGCTGTCGACAACGCCGCACTTTCGGGTTGGCCCATGTCCCTGATCAGCCTTTACGGAGCCGTCACAATCGCTGCTGCCGGATTGTTCTTGAATGTGAGATTTGTGACCGCACTGGCCATCGTGCCGTTCGCGCAAATGCTATCGACCGGTACAGCCTATTTCCACGCGGCGTATGTCTTCTACTCACCAGAGCCGACGCTGACTATCTTCCAGATGCTGGGACTGGTGCTGGTATGTCTCTGGGTCGGGTCGCGCTATTCGGACCGGATCGCACGCCACACAAGTACGACAAGTGTCATGGCGATGATCGTTGCATCGCTGGCCTTCCTTGTGGGTTCGCTTTGGGGCGACAACGTTGGCGAGTACATGCTCCGTGAGGGCCGGCCTGCCTATAACGATTTCAACGACTGGTCAGATTACAGCGCGGCACTGGAGGAGTGGAGATCGAACTTCCTACATATCTCCGAGCATGTGTTCAGCGTCGTCTTTGCGGTTGTGCTGATTGCCGCGGCATGGTGGTCGGCAATGGGTGCGCGCCGCGGATTGTTCAACACCGCAGTTACTTTCCTGGGCATCCACGCCTACACGCAGATGTTCGAGACATTTTCTGACGAACCCATGGCTTGGGCATTGGGCGGCCTGGCCCTGATCCCACTGGCTTGGGGAATGTGGCGGCTGAACGACCGGCTCTTTGGATAACGGGATTACAAGAGGCCGTGCTGTTTGAACAATTCGGACAAGTCGGCCTCGGGTCTCGCTCCGATGTGGCTGATCACCTCGGACGCCGCAAGACACCCCATGCGACCGCAGGTTTCCAACCCGATGCCCTTGGAGTGCGCCCACAAGAACGCCCCCGCAAAGGCGTCACCGGCGCCGGTCGCATCCACGATATCGACGGGATACGCGGGGGCATGCCATCTGGCCTCACCAGAAAGGATGTGGGCACCGTTTTCACTGTCGGTGCAGGCAACGATGCTTATTTCGCTCGCAGCCTGCGACACAGCATGCGCAAAGTCCGTGGTCTGATACATCGAACAAATCTCGTCGCGATTTGCGAACAGAAGATCGACGTGGTCGCGCAGCATCGCCCGGAAAGCATCACGATGGCGTTCAACGCAAAACGGATCGGATAGCGTCAGAGAGACCAGCCCGCCTGCCCCTTTTGTCGCCGCGATTGCTTTGGCAAACGCCGCGTGGCTTTCAGGGCCATCAAAGCGATAACCTTCCAGATAGATCATGCGCGCGTCGGACATTTGCTTTTCGTCGATGTCCGACGGGCTGAGGTTTTCGGTGACGCCGAGATAGGTGTTCATCGAACGCTCGCCGTCCGGCGTTACGAGAACGATACACCGTCCTGTTTCCGCCTCATCATCCGCCGGTGCGAAGGCGGTTTCATAGATGGCGCCTTGGGCTCTCATGTCGTGGGCAAAGATTGCGCCAAGTTGGTCGTCCTTCACTTTGCCGACATAGGCGGTTGAGCCTCCGAGCGCTGCGACAACTGCGATTGTGTTGGCGGCTGAGCCTCCGGAAACCTCGCGAGCCGGCCCAACATTTCCATAAAGTTCAACAGCACGATCCATGTCGATCAATTGCATGATGCCTTTTTCGACACCTGCTTCGGACAAAAACGCATCGTCGCATCGGGCAAGCACATCAACCATGGCATTGCCAATGCCAACCACGTCAAACGTTTTGCTCATGCTGTTTTGTCCTCAAATTCACATAGGTCTCGGATAAGGCAGGCATTGCACTTTGGTTTTCGGGCAACGCAAGTGTATCGCCCGTGAAGTATCAACCAGTGATGCGCGTGTTGCTGAAACTCCGCAGGAATATTGTCTTCGATCGCTCGCTCGACGGCATCAACGTCTTTGCCAGGTGCAATTCCTGTGCGGTTCCCGACACGAAATATGTGTGTATCGACAGCCTGAGCCGGGTGCTTGAACCACATGTTCAAAACGACGTTTGCAGTTTTTCGGCCGACGCCGGGCAATGACTGCAATGCCGCGCGTGATGACGGTACTTCGCCACCATAGACGTCCACCAGACGCTGGCTGAGGTTGATCACGTTCTTGGCTTTGTTGCGATAGAGGCCAATCGTTTTGATGTGCTCGATCACACCCTCTTCGCCCAGCGCAAGCATCTTTTCGGGCGTATCCGCCAACTTGAACAGTTCGCGCGTAGCCTTGTTCACACCGGCATCCGTGGCCTGTGCAGAAAGCGCAACGGCAACGACCAATGTGTAGGCGTTCACGTGTTCAAGCTCACCTTTAGGCTCTGCTTCCGCTTCGCGAAACCGGGTGAAGATGTCGTAGATGACGGGATATTCAAGCTGCTTTGCCATGGCGTTGACTTGTCGCCGATGATCTTCGCAACCTCAAGTCCTGTTAAACTCCGGACTGTGGAAGCGAAAGCCATAGGCCGACAACCAACTTAACCGCAACATCCGGGTCGAAACTGGAAATAAGCTGTCTTAGGTGTCAGACATGCCTAAGGACATCAACATGACACCCGAGATCGACACTGGTTACCATTATCAATTGATGCGACGCGCCATCGATCTGATCGACAGCGATCAGGGGCGAGGCAAGTCATTGGATGACATTGCATCTGAAATGCACATGTCACCGGCGCATTTTCATCGCATCTTTTCGCGCTGGGCCGGAGTCAGTCCAAAGCGGTATCAGCAATGGCTTGCCTTGGATCACGCCAAGGTCCTTTTGGCGGATCGCCATACAACACTGGAAACTGCGATGAATGTCGGGCTGTCCGGCACCGGGCGCCTTCATGACCTGTTCATGCGATGGGAAGCTATGAGCCCTGGTGATTACGCCAAGGGCGGAGCTGGCCTTGAGATACTTTGGGGCTGGTTTGAAAGCCCCTTTGGGCCCGCTCTGATCATGGGTACGGAAAAGGGTATCTGTGGCATCGCGTTTGCAGCGGAAACTGGGGCTGAAGACGCAATGTCCGATATGCTTGGACGTTGGCCGCAGGCCACATTCACAGAGGATCCAACGGCATTAGCACCGCTTGCAAAGAAGGCATTTCCGAAAGATCCAAGCGAGACCGAAGGGCCGCCTCTTTTCCTGATTGGCGCACCATTTCAAATCAAGGTTTGGGAAGCACTTTTGTCTATCCCAACAGGCCATGTCACGACCTACAGCGACATCGCAGAAGTCATTGGGCACCCCAAAGCGGTGCGAGCTGTGGGAACTGCTGTCGGTCGCAATCCAATTTCCTGGCTGATTCCGTGCCATAGGGCCCTTAGGAAATCAGGTGGGTTGGGCGGATATCATTGGGGACTGCCCGTCAAGCGCATGATGTTGGCATGGGAAGCCGCAGAAACGGCCTGATATCGCATAACACAGGGCTGAATTTGCCTAACACGCGTGTATAGGCACACATCCGCTGAGACCGCTTTTTTGCATGGTATAACCGTGTATAGCGGCATCGGAGTAGTGCGAAAGAACGAGGAATTCTCATGCAACTGACAAAGACCCCCCTTGTATTGGGCGCTGTCGGCCTGATCACATTGTCGGCTTGTTCCGACCCATCGCAATTTCCTGGCACGGATGGCCAGAGAACCCAACAAGGCGCCCTAGCGGGCGCAGCTATCGGAGCGATTCTGGGTGGGACCCGCGAAAGCGGTAATGACAGATTCCGCAACGCCGCAGTTGGCGCCGCCGTTGGTGCGGCTGCTGGTGCACTTGTGGGCTCGTCAATGGATGCCCAAGCCGCCGAATTGCGCGATGACTTCGACAACGACCAAATCGACGTCATCAACACCGGTAGCGAACTGATCGTACGCATGCCTGAGGCGATCTTGTTTGCAACGGACAGTGCGGCTTTGAACGCCTCGTTGCGCTCGGATCTGTTTGTGCTGGCTGAAAGCTTGAACAAGTACCCGAGATCGATTGTGACCGTGACAGGCCACACCGACAACGTTGGGTCGGCCGCTTATAACCAAAACCTGAGTGAGCGACGTGCCCAGTCTGTTTCGTCGGTCTTGATCTCGGGCGGCGTTTCACGTGCCCGCATCCGCACTATCGGTGCAGGCGAAAGCCAACCGATAGCTACGAACCAGACAGTCGCCGGACGGGCAATGAACCGTCGTGTCGACATTACAATCACACCGACCAACTGATCGGTGAAACCGGGCGGCGTCCCAGCCGCCCGGTTTTGTTCAAATTTTTCTGAAATTTCCATTCAAGAACAAGCGACATTAACGCTTGGTTGGTAAGTTGCACCTAACCCTCGCACTTAGGCATTAGCGAATAGCGCCTAGTCATAAAGTGCGAGATGAGTATGCAGCGAAATGTACAAACCGCGATCTTCCCTGTGGCGGGCAAAGGCACGCGCATGTTGCCGGCGACCCGCGCGATCCCAAAAGAGCTTTTGCCGGTCCTTGATCGTCCGCTGTTAGATTTTGCCATGGATGAGGCTTTTAGAGCCGGAATTCAGCGCCTGATCTTCGTGACGCACCCAGACAAGCCGAGCATTGAACACCACGTTCGTCAAAGTTTGGACAATCTGGAGCGCTCACCCGATATCGAAATCATTTTTACCTCTCAAGACGAACAACTCGGGCTGGGCCACGCTGTTTTGCAGGCTCGCGACCTTGTATTGCCCGGTGCCGTTGCCGTTTTGTTGCCGGACGATCTGATTTTGGCAGGACCCGGTTGCCTGGGTGAAATGGTGGACGCCTATCGCAATTTGGAGACAGGGCATTTGGTCGCGACGATGCAGGTGCCGCCGGAACTAACAGACAGATATGGCATTCTTTCAGTAACCGAAACTCGGGGGCAGATTGCGATTGCCAACTCGGTGATTGAAAAACCGGACCCATTCGAGGCCCCTTCGAATGATGCGGTGATCGGGCGGTATATATTGGACCCAAGCATCTTTGCCGCATTAATGACCCAGCGGCCCGGCGCGGGTGGCGAGGTTCAGTTGACAGACGCAATTGCGGCAACCTCGGAACGCGTCGGCCTTGCTGGATTTCGGTTCCTTGGCAAGCGATTCGACTGCGGTTCAAAGGAAGGATTGCTGGCGGCAACTCTTCACCAAGCCGAAAAAGACCCGGACTATCATCACCTGCTGGGTTCGCCATCGGCCCACGCCATTGTTGCCGCTGCCTGACAGCATGCTGACAGCATTTGCGGATTGAGATTGTGACGCGCCGCGGACCTGCCTAAAGTGGCGGTCGGAGATCCGGCATGGCATTTGAACGTATTCAGGCTGAAAAACTATCGCAATCTGTTGTTCGACAGATTGAGTTGCTGATCCTGCGC
>JAPPOI010000095.1 GCA_028818055.1 Boseongicola sp. | reverse complement strand
CACGTCAACAGAGCGCGCGCGGTCATGGGCGGAAATGCCAGTAGTTACGCCTTCGCGGGCCTCAATCGAAATCGTAAACGCGGTCTCATGACGCGATGAATTGTGCGAAGCCATCAACGGCAATCCGAGGTCATCACAACGGTCACCGGTTAACGTAAGACAGATCAATCCGCGGCCATGGGTCGCCATGAAGTTGATCGCTTCTGGCGTCGCCATCTGGGCCGGAATCACAAGGTCGCCTTCGTTCTCGCGATCTTCATGGTCAACAAGAATGAACATGCGCCCATTGCGCGCGTCTTCGATGATTTCCTCGATCGACGACACGGCATCACGCCAGTTCTCTTCCACAGGTCCAGGTGTCTCAAAAGTCATGAGCGGCCAATATCCGAAGGCAAGGATGATGACCAGACACAATAGATGTTCGAGATTGCCAAAACGTCGCGTCCTTCGGGCAGATGCGTCAGCCGCTCAAACGACCGAAAAAGCGATCGGCGGTCAGGTAGCCCGCAAGGCCCCCCGCCTCAAACCATTCTCGTTCAAGCCGAGTTTCGCCAATGACCAGAACACCGTCTGCGGGCGTCTTTTCCAAGACGTTCAAAACGCGTTGCCGCGTTTCGCCCCAAGAGTGCGAAATACTTGGAGCACTTCCAGCGCGATCAAGCCCTTGGTTCGCGTTCAAAACCATATCCGGAGTGAGTGGCGCGTGTACCAATGCAATGCGATCGGCCGATCGAACAGATTGCACCACCTCCGCCCGTTCAATTGGAATTCGAGCATCACGCGTCAGGCGCAGGGCGTTGTCGGAAAACAAAAGCGCGACAATGTCACGCCCAGTTGCAGCACGAATTCCAGCGTAAGCCTTGTAATTCAGGCCGAGTTCTCGAGCGCGCTTCACGCGGCGTCGCGCCACCTCCAGAGGAAGGGTTGGAAGAAGGTCGGCGCGCGCGCGTTTCCAAGCATAACGTCGCCACCCCCGACCACGCTCTAGCGTGGGTCCGCCATTATGGCCGACGCCTGGGCCCGTCATCCCATGACCTCGTTCAGACGCGCAACGTAGCGCGCAAGCGTGTCGATCTCGAGGTTCACACGATCACCGACTGCGACCTGACCCCAAGTTGTCACGGCCTTGGTATGCGGAATGAAGTTGATGCCAAAGCTCGGCCCTTCGACCTCGTTCACAGTCAATGACGTGCCGTTCAAAGCAACCGATCCCTTGGGCGCGATGAACTTTGCCAATTCAGGCGGAGCGTCAAGCGTAACGCGTGTACTGTCACCTTCTTCGCGAAGCATCGATACCAAGGCAACGCCATCGACGTGACCCGATACGATATGCCCCCCCAATTCGTCGCCAACCTTCAACGCACGTTCCAGGTTGACGCGTCGCCCCACCGACCAGACGTCCAAGTTGGTTTTCGAGACCGTCTCGGCCGAGACCTGTACATCAAACCATCCGCTTGGTTCTGTACCCATAGCAACAACTGTCAGACACACCCCATCACAGGCGATTGATGCACCAAGGTCGATTGAATCGATGTCATAGCTTGTGCCAATCCGAACAGTCAGATCACCTTCTTGCTTCATTGCCTGGATTTCGCCGATATCCGTTATGATGCCGGTAAACATTGCGTTGCTCCCAAGTCCGTCTTCCAAGCAGTTAAACCCGTGAACGTAGCCACGCAAGGTACAGGACGTGACATCTCCAGATTCGCAAGCCTATAGTCCGCGCATGAGCAATCGGGCAATTAACGCCATTGGCAGGCGCTTTCTCTTCTTGCAGGGGCCACATGGACCTTTTTTTGCTGGATTAGCGAAGCAGTTGACCCGTGCAGGTGCCACAGTTGGTCGCGTGGGTTTCAATTCCGGAGACCAAAAGTTCTGGGGACGGCGCGAAAACTTTTCGCCGTATCATGGAACGCGAGACCGCTGGAAAGCTTGGCTTGAAGAACATTTGAGAACCACCGAAACCACAGACATCGTTTGCTATGGCGCCAGTCGATATTTTCACAAAGTGGCCTTGGAAGTAGCTCGCGAGAAAGGCCTGTGCACCCATGTATTCGAGGAAGGCTATCTCAGGCCCTACTGGGTGACATACGAGCGCGGCGGAACGAATGCGCAATCTCCCCTGATCGGGCTGTCTTTGGATGCAATGGAAGAAGCTTTGGACGGTCGGTCTGGCGAACTTCGCAGCCCGCCCGACCGCTGGGGTGAAACACGACAGCACGTTTTTTGGGGCGCCGTTTATCATGCATTCCTTATGTTGGGTCGAAGGAATTTTCCCCAATATCGCCCGCATCGGACGCCCGATCCCCAAGGGGAATTCTGGTTATATATCAATAAATTGATGTCAATGCCCGCACGTCGCATGGCACGCCGACTGGCGACACAACGAATTCGCCTCGGGCATTTTCCCTATCACGTCGTTTTGCTGCAGCTCGCACATGACGCCAATTTCAGAGACAATTCAAATTTCACCAGCCAGAGACAGTTCTTAGAATTGGTTTTCCAAGGATTCAGTGACGGCGCCCCTCAGCACCATCACCTCGTTTTGAAAGCGCACCCCCTAGAGGACGGACGCGAACCCCTGCAGCCCCTAATCATTAAACTTACGCAAAAGTATTCTCTGGACGGGAGGATCCACTTTGTGTCTGGGGGCAAACTTGCACAACTTCTGGATCATGCCGAAAGCGCCGTGACCGTGAATTCGACGTCCGCGGAACAGGCATTATGGCGAGGCTTGCCTTTGAAAGCTTTTGGCCAAGCCGTTTATCGACGTGATGCATTCACTTCCAATCAACCATTGGCCGAATTCTTCAGTTCGCCAGACCAACCCGATATCAACGCTTATTCGACGTATCGCCAGTTTCTTCTGGAAACGTCACAGATTCGCGGGGGATATTACTCATCAGCTGGGCGACGGCGTCTTTTGCGTAAGCTTCCAGACCTCATGCTGTCTGCTCAAAGTCCATATGAAGCAGTACTTTCACCGTCTGAGGCTCGTGGGCAACACCTCGCCGTCGTAAACTGACGCATCGGCGGAAAACTGGAATTTTCGACCCCTCCTCGCTATCGTTCCTGCAAAATCAGCCGAGGCAGGCAATTATAAGGGCGAGGAGACCGGGCAGTGAATATTACAACAAAACGCCGCGCGCGTTTTATCGCGTTTTGCGTAATGACCAGTGTTTTGGCAGGCTGTGCGCTACCAAGATCAGGTCCCACCAAGAATGAAATCTTTGAAGGATCCGTGCAAAAACAAGGCGATGCCTTTGTTGTATCTGTTACCGACCGCGTGACAGAGGCGACCGGAGTTGTTCCTGCGCTTGGTTTCGCAGAAGGCCTGACCAATGCCGCCGCGCTTGGCTCGGACACCGTACGCCCGGGTGATACGCTTGGCCTAACAATTTGGGAAAACGTCGAAGACGGATTGCTTGCTTCTGCTTCATCTGGCGGCTCAACGCTTGAAGAAATCCAGGTCGATGGCAGCGGGTTTATTTTTGTCCCTTATGCGGGCCGCATCAAAGCGTCGGGAAACACAACGGAAGCGATCCGCAGGATCATTACCGAAAAACTGGAAGCCCAGACACCTGATCCACAGGTCCTCGTTCGTCGCCTTCCAGGTGATGGAGCCACTGTTTCGCTGATTGGCGGCGTTGGCGGCCAAGGGGTTTACGCAATCGAACGCCCAACGCGAACTCTGACTGCGATGTTGGCGCAGGCTGGCGGCATCACGCTTCCTCCGGAAATCACACAAATCACGTTGATCCGTGGTGCTCATTCCGGGACGATCTGGCTGCAGGACTTGTATGCCGATCCCCGGTTGGACATCGCATTGCGTGCCGGCGACCGAATTCTGGTCGAGGAAGACACCCGTTTCTTCACAGCGCTCGGAGCCACGGGCGCACAAGTGAAAGTCCCGTTTGATACCCAGTCTATCTCGGCCATTGAAGCTTTGGCCAACGTGGGAGGCTTGTCGACAGCCAGCGCCGACCCAACCGGGATTTTCGTCTTCCGCGATGAACCTGCCCAAATCGCGAACAAGGTTCTGGGGCGGTCAGACCTGATCGAAGATCAACGCATGATCTATGTTCTGGACCTTACCAGCCCGACAGGCGTCTTTCAGGCGCGCGACTTCATTATCCGGGATGCAGATACCGTTTACGTGACAGAAGCGCCGTATACTCAGTTCTCGAAAGTTCTGGGTGCAATTGTCGCTCCGTTGCAAACTGCATCGGCCATCGACTCGCTGGCAGAGTGACGACGTCCCCACCGCCTGAATCGCGGACACGACTATGTGCCTACAATGGTGGGCTTTTGATGCGGCGCGACATGCGCCGCATTCTCTCTTTGGCAGGTTGGGACGTCTCAACGGGAATTCCTCAAGACGGAGATTTCGTGGGCGTCTGGGGCCGAACGCCCACCGCGTGGCGTGGAGAGGCCGTTGCAGGTTGGACCGATAGCCCGATCCTGACGGTAGAAGATGCGTTTTTGCGCTCCGTACACCCCGGACGCGTCAAAGCGACAACGCCTGCTGGTCTTTGTCTGGATCGGACAGGAGTACACTTTGATTCAAGTGAACCTTCCGATTTGGAAAAGATCCTGGCAACGGCAGAGCTTGACGATACGACTCTTTTGAACCGTGCAAAGGCGGCGATCGAACAGCTAAAGTATTGGCATTTGGGGAAATATTCGGCGACCGATCCGACCCTTGAAGTTCCCGAACCCGGCTATGTACTGGTCATCGACCAGTCTGAAGGGGACGCAGCACTTTGCGGAGCTGGCAAATCTGACTTCGAGGAAATGCTGGTCGCCGCTGCCGATGAAAACCCAGGCACGCGTATCCTCGTCAAGACGCATCCAGAGACACCTTCAGGCGCGCGAAAGGGTCATTTTAACAGCGAGTTGAAAGTCGATCGAGCCGAAATTTTTGGTGCACCTGTAAGCCCATGGAACCTGTTGGACGGAGCCGTCGGGGTTTACACGCATTCTTCAACACTTGGGTTTGAAGCTATTTTTGCTGGCCACAAACCACGGGTTTTCGGGACGCCATTCTACGCAGGATGGGAACGGACGGTCGACGAGCAAACATTCCCGCGCAGAGGACGAAATCTGACCCGGGCGCAACTATTTGCAGCGGCGATGATCCTGTACCCCACTTGGTATGATCCGATCTCGGACTCTCTGTGTGAGGTTGAAGATGTGATATCTTCTTTGGCGGCTCAATCCCGTGCTTACAGAGAAGATAGACCCGGTTATGTTGCCGCCGGATTTCGCAGATGGAAGCGCCCGTTCATGCGACGCACATTCGGTGCGGAAAAATCGATAAAGTTTGTAAGTTCGGCGCCAGCAGCCGTTTCTCGAGCCAGATCATCAGGCCAGAAATCGATGTCGTGGGGTGTGAGCGACGTGTCCGACATCGACCTGCAGATGGAGGATGGCTTTCTCAGATCAAGAGGATTAGGTGCCAGCCTTGTCTCACCGCTTTCGCTGGTGATAGATGACGAAGGCATCTACTTCGATCCCTCGAAATTATCGCGTTTGGACAAGCTAATTTCTCAATCTGACAGTTTGCCACTTGCAGAAATTCAACGTTCTCAACAGTTGATTGGACGTATCAATCAATCAAAATTGACCAAATACAACGTTGGCGGTGATCCCAAGCTGGATGTTCCAAATCGTAAAAAAATCTTGGTTGTCGGCCAGGTTGAAGACGACGCGTCTATCACTTTTGGAGCGCCAGAGATCAACACGAATCTGGGGCTACTGCGCCGGGTACGCGAGCAAAACCCAGAAGCCTGCATCATCTGGAAGCCGCATCCGGATGTAGAAGCTGGCCTGCGTGCTGGTGCGGTGGACGACACAGACCTTTCAGGTCTGGCAGATATGGCGCTAACCAAGGCAAGCGCTGTCGCAGCGATCGACTTGGCTGACGAGGTTTGGACGATATCTTCGACGCTCGGCTTTGAAGCGCTTCTTCGAAGAAAGCCGGTCACCTGCTTGGGACTGCCCTTCTATGCTGGTTGGGGACTCACAACGGACGCTCTGCCGGCACCGGAACATCGCGGTTTCAACGTGACACTCGAGGGATTGGCGCATGCCGTTTTGATTGGATATCCACGTTATTTTCACCCTCAATCTGGGAAACCCATCAGCCCGGAGCAGGCCGTTTGGCTGTTAGAAAACGCTAAGGATGAGATCTTCGCTCCGGTGCGAGGAAACTTCGTTCAACAACTGCGCGGTTGGCTCAATCTGCGACTGTGACGGGTCGCCGCCAGTGATGTCGAACATCGTTTCCAATACGTTGGACGCTCACCAATTCAAACTCGGGTGCGTCGGACAGTGCGGACAGACCGAGTGCACCAACACCGGGCTGTCCTTCGGCCCCCAGTAATTTTCCTGCTGTAAAAACAACAAGATCATCGACGCAGCCTTCGGCAAGTAGAGACGCCCCTAGCGTTCCACCACCTTCACAAAACACACGCGTGATGCCTTTCGATCCAAGCGCAGAAAGCAACGCCCGAGGCGCAATCTGCCCATTTTGGGTGTCGACCGGAATAATTTCCGCTCCGTTTGCGCGCCAAGTTTCCGCAACATCGGTTTGGGCGGCGTCGTCTCCGCAAATCAGCCAAACAGGCGTTTCGCTGGCGGTTGCCATGAGTTGGCTTTGATCCAGCAATCTCAAGTGACGCGAGGCAACGACGCGAATAGGCTGCGGCACGTTCCCAAATCCCCGGACGGTCAACATCGGGTCGTCTGTTCGTGCTGTTCCCGCACCGATCAAAACAGCATCATGCGAGGACCGTAGCCGGTGCACATCGCGGCGCGCATCCGGTCCCGTAATCCATTGGCTTTCACCCGAGGCCGTTGCAATCCGACCATCGAGAGTCATCCCAAGTTTCAGCGTCAATGTCGGGCGGCCGAGCCTGACTCGGGAAAGAAAGCCTTTCTGAAGTTCCTGTGCTTCGTCATCTAAGAAGTTTGTAGTGACCGGGATGCCAGCTTTCTTTAGCTTTTCTATCCCTTTTCCAGCCACGCGCGGATCCGGGTCGCCACAAGCAATCACAACACGGCCGACACCGGCTGATATCAACGCATCAACGCAGGGCGGTGTTTGTCCTTGATGGGCGCAGGGTTCGAGAGTCACATAGACGGTCGCGCCCGCGGCTTGATGGCCTGCCACCGCCAGGGCTTGTGTTTCGGCGTGCGGCCGACCGCCGTCGACGGTTCGTCCACGGCCAACAACTCGGCCATCATTTACAATGACGCATCCGACCGCCGGATTGGGCCAGACACGCCCGAGCCCACGCGCCGCCAATGACAGCGCGTGTCGCATATGTTGCCGATCGGTGTCGGTCACTCTTCCTTGGTGTCTGGGCGCAGTTCGCTGACAAACTTGTCGAAGTCGTCCGCAGCCTGGAAGTTCTTGTAAACACTGGCAAAACGCACATAAGCCACAGTGTCGATGCGTGCCAGACTTTCCATCACAATCTCGCCGATCGTATTGGATGGTATGTCAGTTTCACCCATACTTTCGAGGCGCCGAACGATCCCTGAAATCATCTGATCCATGCGTTCCGGTTCAACAGGGCGCTTTTGCAACGCAATGCGTATCGAGCGCTCCAATTTGTCGCGATCAAAGTCTTCGCGACGCCCGTTGGACTTGATGACCACGAGATCGCGCAATTGCACACGCTCATAGGTGGTGAACCGCCCACCGCAAGCTGGGCAAAACCGGCGGCGCCGGATGGCTACGTGATCCTCGGCGGGCCGGGAATCCTTAACCTGAGTATCGATATTTCCGCAAAATGGGCAGCGCATCCGCCTCTTCTCCTGCCTTCTTTGGGGTGTTTCCCCCTTCATCCACAGGGACTATAGGGCGATCGGCGCATTTTGGGTAGAGGCGAATTTTCACTACCAAATAAGCCCCGCGTGCGTTGCGCGTCTGCACCTTGAGCGCGCATTCAAACCAGATCTCTTCACATATGACGCGAATGGCTGCGACTTCCCCTTTGCCCCATCATTTTCAATCGCCATGTAGTTTTCATAAGCCGATCCAACGGGAGATTTGATATGTCTATTGCACGCGTCACCGAGATTTCAGCCACTTCGAAAAAAGGTTTCGACGACGCCGTCGAGAACGGCGTCAAACGCGCAGCCAAGACCCTTAGAAACGTAAAATCCGCCTGGATTAAAGAACAATCCGTGGCGGTTGGAGACGACGGGGAGATCGACCATTACCAGGTCAACATGATGGTGACCTTCGTTTTGGAAGACTGACCTGCGTTTCGTGCCCTTTGGGGCACGATTCACCGGAGGGGCTCTGCCCCTCCGGACCACCCCGGAGTACTTCAACCAGAAAGAAGTTACGTCAATAACGTCGCTACAACCTTGCGCACATGCGGCCGGCTGCGGTGTTCGAATAGATACACACCCTGCCACGTTCCGAGCCCGAGACGACCACCCATCACAGGAATACTAAGACTAACCGGCATCATCGCTGCTTTGATGTGAGCCGGCATGTCGTCTGGGCCTTCGTAGGTGTGCGTCAGGTATGACATCGAGGGATGATCGGTAGGCGGGACTAGCCGATGGAAAAACTCGGTCAGATCAGTTTGAACCTCTGGGTCCGCGTTTTCCTGAATCAGCAACGATGCGCTGGTGTGTTGCACAAACAGGTGCAGCAATCCGTCTCCCCAAACGAGATCAGTAAGACGATGTGTGAATTCGTAAAGACCTGGTCCATTGGTCTCTATCTGTATGATTTCGCTCACAGTTTATGAACAGTGTCACCCACCGAAACGGTCCCGTCCCGGGTCACCCGGGCATAGATGCCACGCAGTCGCAGCTCTTTGCCCTTGCCAGTGTTCACGAAAAGACAGGCGTCTCGCCCGTAGCGGTCGATGAACTTTTGACAGCCATTGTGGGGCATTTCGGTAACGACGAATTCAGCTGTTCCAATAGCGAACTTTGTGCCGGGCGGCATGTTCGAAGGCGTCAGGTCCATGTCGAGAAAGAAGTTGTCCCCCGCAGGCGCCCAGTTTGATATGTCGCCAGCTATGGCGCCGATACAGCCCGACATCATCATGCAGATCTGAGCGTCCGGATCGCCCGAGCCATCGTCCAGCGCGTAGCCGGAACCACCCTTCCAATGGTCGCCGTTGACACCCAATTCCGCGCTGACGTCGAAGGTCTGCGGCAGAACCCGCGCCTCGGGCTCGGGGCGCATAACGATCATGTCCAGCGTGCCCGTCTCTTTTGGCGCTTGCGCCAGAATGTTCGGCAGTTTGTCCATCAATTGGTCGAGCGATTGAAAATCTTCAGGGGGTATTGCTGGCTCAGGCATTTACTAACTCTCTGATTAAATTACATTTTAGAAAAGATTATCGCCCATCTGGTCGATGAGTACTTTGGCTTTGTTGATCGAGGCTTCAACCGCGTCTTTGTGATCGTTCAACATATCGGCACGGATCAATTGATGGGTCTTCAGCTCGCCACCGATCTCTTTTTCGATGGTGGCCGCGATCCGAAACTGTGAGCCCTCGGGCATGGGCGATGCCGTTATGCGGAAGCCCTGATAGGTGACCGGTTCGGACGTTTGCGCCGCTTTGGTTGTGCCGCCGCCGCCAAACAATTTGGAAAGAATGGACATTGAATTCGGGCCCCCTGACAGGCTGTTTGCTGAGATAATACCGCAAAACCGCAGAGGCCGGAAGCTGCGCGCGCCGCCGCAACCAATATTCACGGATCATTACCTGTACGACCGCAGGCACCCGCGAAAGCCCACATTTGTACATGTCAAAATCCGCCAAAGTGCAGATTTGTACATGTCGCGGGACGCTGCAGTTGAGAAACTACGAGCGCACCGTGCGGGGCTTAACGAAGCGTTTCTAGATAGTGCGCGACACAATCCTGAACATGACGAAACCGATCGCCGCCAAGATGCTTGCCGCCATACCAGCGCGTCACGATGACCATGTGATTTCGAATACCTTCGCGTTCAAGCATGCGGACAATGATCATGCCCGCGCCCGCTTCGCCGTCGTCATTCTTGATTGGTCCATCATCCAACACAGCTGCCCACGTATTGTGGGTGGCTTTGGCAAACTTCTTGGTCCGCTTCAGATCGGCCAGCACCGTCTTGGCATCATCTTTTGTGGCAATAGGCGCGCCAGAGACCGCGTACTTCGAACCGCGATCCGAGATCCCGGGATCAAGGGTGGTCAGCATCGATCGGTTAGTTCTTGTAGGTCGCTGCCGTGATGAATTCGCTGAAGGCTTCGCACCAGACCAAGATGCTGTCGTAGTCTTCGACATTGACGCCTTCCGGCACGCTGACGATGAAACCTGAGAACGACTTCACGTCACCGATCTGAATGGCCTTGGAGCGATCAAAGGTGTCTTCATGATCCACCAAACCTTGCGTGAGATAGAGCTTGTAGTCTGGCCCCGGCGCCAGCTTGCCCTGATGGGTCACTTCCGTGGCCGAAACGCTGACCGTCCCCTCACCCCAATGGACGAAATCGTTGCCGGGGAGATCGCGGGTGAGCTCGGCCGTATAAAGTGCCGATGCCGCCATTTCTTCAAGCTTGGCGCTGTCCGGGGCTGGTGGTGCCGTGAGAATTGGCAGGAAATAAACGCCAAGACCGAAGCCGACCGCGACCGCGACCGCGTGGGTGATGAGAAAGCGGATGAGTTTGCCCATGGGTGATGCCTCCGATTTGCGGGGATGCTATCAGGGCATGGCGAAGGCGACCAGAGTGGGCCGCACCCGACCCTGGGCCAGCGGGTACCCGCGCAATCGCGAACGTCACGCGCCGATCATGCCCCTCAGAAACGGCAGTGCTGCAGCGGCGACCACGCCAACCACCGCCCCCGTAATCAGCCGTGGTGCGATGCCACCTAGATTGGGGGCGATTGCCGACAGAATTCCGCAAACGATGGCATAAAAAGTCAATGTAAATGGATCCATACCGGCATTTTGCCAGTATTCGGGTGCATCGACAACTGACCGCAGCGGTTCGCTTGGGTCGATCCATCGCCGTCGTCTTATCACGCGTGAATGTGAAGGGGTTCTGACTTCAAGCTCATAGCCAGAATTGGTAAGTTGGCATCATTCAACGTCGCATCGGTCCAACCGACGCAAATTCATTGATTTTTAAGAGGTACAGAATGACACATCCCAACCGCAGACAGACCATGCTTCTTGGACTTGGCGCATTGGCGCTTCCCCTTGCTGGCGGCAAAGCAAGCGCCGCAAGCCACGCCGTGCATGTCGTCGAGATCGAAAACTTCAAGTTCTCACCTGCCACCCTTCAGATGGAGGCTGGCGACAAGGTTCAATTCATAAACCGGGATTCCGCCCCCCACACGGCGACGGCTGACAATGGCGCTTTCGACACCGGACGCCTGCGGCGTGGACAGGATGCGACGGTCGAGATCAAAGCCGCCGGTGAATACAGCTACATCTGCGCCATTGCTCCCCGCA
>JAPPOI010000225.1 GCA_028818055.1 Boseongicola sp. | reverse complement strand
GACTGCAATCGCCGCAACAGCCGGCGATACCCATTGTTTTCTAGGTGTTGCGCAACTTGTCATGCAAGTCTCCTAACCGCGCTGATCATGCTCGTTTTACGGTCGACAGTCCTTGATTCATGTCAAGATTAACGAACGACACTAATCGACGCGATTTCCAGATAGGGCTTCCAGTTGCTGGAGGGTCAAGTGCTTCCCTCGACTTGTGCCAAAAAAAATTTCTATGACTCTCGGATTTTTGACCGATTGGCGGTTCATATCCACTGTTTTGGAACCACTCAGTGAAGCTACCACAGTCTTGAGTTTCTTGCCGGTTAAAAGCGCAATATTGTTCGATGCCGTCAGAGCTGATCCAGACATTTCACTTAATACGCATCCTGCGCCGATGGATGGCAAACAAGACATCAGAATCGAACAACTGCTTTCTGTGCCTTCGCATATCCGCAAAGCATGCATCCCAAGACAAACTAAAAAAATTCGCAGTTCGATGCAGACTTAACCACGAGCAAGAATGGTGCAGTCACATCTGATGACCCGGTTAACTCGGCGACCAGTAACGTATGGGTGGCGGAGGCTGTGGTCATTGTTGATTTCGACGAGATTGGACCGCCACCCCCAGAAGATGATTTGCTTATTGTGGGTCCAACCTATCAAGAGGACGGGGTGACGCTCTCAGCGACGACATTAAATAATGATCCCACCTTCAACCAGCTTTGGGCAATTCTTGAGAACTCTTCCAGGTATACGGGTTCGCCTTCGCTTGGTCATAGGTCGCAATTTGGCGTCGCCTCGCTGACCATAGACGACGGCTCTGAGTTCTCCGCCAGCTCGATTGACGTTGCAGAACTTCAGCTTGGCGGACCGTTCCCGCAAACACCTTTGATCTTCACCGGCACATATGCCTCAGGAGGCACGGTCTCGATGTCGGTCTTTCTCGATGACGTTTTCAGCATGGAAACCGTGCCATTTGGGGACGGGTTCACAGACCTAAGCGCTCTCTCATGGACGCAAGAATTCGACTTCCGCGGATTGCACTTCGACAATATTTCTCTGCAGTTTAGCTCAGAGCCTTTTTGCAATGAACGTGAGGTTTCAAGGCGCGACGTGCGAAGCAAACCCCCCGGGTGCAAACCCCCAGGCAACCCTGACATAATCGTCAATCCGCTTCCGCCCTCGGTCGCGTTATTCCTCGGAGGATTTGGGCTGCTTGGATTATTGGCGCGTCGGAGGCGCAGTCGTACTAGCTAGGCGATAAAACTATTAAGTCTCTTTGGGTAGAGCTTTGGCATGGATTTTGCACGACCGCTTTGCCCGCAAAGCAGTCCTAGGCCATACGCTAAAGCAATGACTGCATCGGGGCCCAAATTAGCCATTGGTCTAGAAAGAAGTTCTTACGCTCTGAAACATATTCCGCAGAAGCCGTCGTTAGGTAAATCCAGCCAAACGCAAATCAGCCAGCAACTGATCAAGTTGGTCGCCTCTGGCCATGGGATAGTTCTCGCTCCAGACTTGGAGACTAAAATCTGGCTCAATCCCTAGGACTTCCATTGCTTCCCATTCTGCCTCGTCGCCTCGATTTAAGTGAAGAAGAGTGGCAGCCAGGTACAAACGAGCCTCGATGTTTTCGGGATTTCGCCCAAGTGCTTCATTAATATTTATTTGGGCCTGCTCATAGTCACCCAAGAAATAGTATGCGCGGGCAAGAAGCAGGAAATAAAGGTATCCCGCATTCGGGTTCATCCTTAGCGCGTCGCGAAGCAACGGAATCGTACCCTCGGGATTTCCACGATATGTCTCAATTCCACCGAGAAGCGCGTACGCGTCAGCAAATCGCGGAGAAATGCTTATTGCGCGTTTCAGGTGTGCTTCGGCATCTCTGTATTGTCTCTGTTGGGCCAATACGTAGCCTATCACCCAGTGTTGCTCGGGCAGATCGGGAGAAATTCCGACGGCCGTTTGTGCGAACTTCATAGCCTTTTCCAGCGCCGCGCCGCCATCTTCTACCCACCCATTTCGAAAATCGGCTGCATAGCTAAGCGCAAGGCCGCCGTAAGCACGCGCAAACGTCTCATCGGCAGAAATCGCATTTCGATAAAGATTCTGGGCTGTGGAATTCGTTGGAGCGGTACGAACGAGCAGTTGACTCTGTGCCTGCAGAAAGAGGTCGTAGGCCTCCACATTATCTGTGTAGCCACGTGCTCGACGCGACTTTTCCCTCGCACGGATAGAGCCAGCTATCTCGGTTAGGACGCTATCTCGGATTTCGTCCTCCACTGCCAGGAGCTCCTCGAAATCCCGGTCGAACTGCAGGGCCTGAAGGACTTCGCCGTCGCCTGCATCAAGTAATCGAGCCACAATTCGGAGGCGATCGCCAAGGCAGTCAACACTGCCCAGTAGGATGTAGTCCGCATTTGTCGATGGCCTTGTCTTTTCCAACTCCTGCCGCACGCAAAACACAGAATGAAGGGCCAAATCGTTGAGTATGG
>JAPPOI010000126.1 GCA_028818055.1 Boseongicola sp. | reverse complement strand
CAAATCCTCCGTTAACGAATAGGCTCAGATGTCCCAAATGTTTTGATGACGGACACTGCGCACGGCTTCGCGAACCGCGTCGGCCGAAATCTGCTCAGCGTCCTTAAGCACCATCATGCGACCGTTCAGAACATCGAAGGCGAGCTTATCCTCACCGCCCACAAGTGGCCCCACCCCGCGCCGTAAAGTCGCGACTTCCTCGGCGCAGTCCAGACCTTGCACCTTGAAGACGTAGCGGTGCAGGTCTGATGATGAAACTTGCGCAGCCTCTGTGATCCCCGCAGAGGTCACAGCCTGTCCACCGCAACAGGCCGAGTCAGAATCCTGCAGAGGGCTTTCCTGCCCCTTACAAGATTGAGTCTCTTTTATGTCATGAGCTAACGTCATCAATCTACCTCTAGCGCGTCACCTTCATTGATAAGCTAAGATCCTTATGGTAATCCTAACACCTACAGTATGGTAATCCTAACACCTACAGTAACTGTAGATGCAAGATGTGTTTTGATGTCGAGTAAAGAATTCACGATCGGTTGGCTGTCGAGCCAGACCAACTGTAAGGTCCAGACGATCCGCTATTACGAACAGATCGGCTTAATGCCAGAGCCTCCTCGTTCGGCTGGAAACCGGAGGCTGTACGAGACCAAGCATGTCGAACAACTGGCGTTCATCCGACATGGCAGGGAACTTGGTTTTCCGCTCGCCGCGATCCGAGCACTTCTGAGTCTTGTAAGCCATCCCGATCAAACGTGCGAAGCGGCGACGGACATTGCGCAGGGGCAGCTTAAAGAGGTCGAGAGCCGGATCGAACGCCTTCAAGCAATGAAGGGCGAACTTCAACGGATGGTCAAAGAGTGCCGAAGGGGGCGGGTGTCCGAATGCCGCGTAATCGAAGTTCTGGCTGATCACAATAAATGCCTGCATACGAATCATACGGCGCCAGAAAATACCTAGATAAATACCTGCACAAAAATGGAACAGATAAACTGAACTTCCACCAAGGGCCGCCTAGTACCACTAGACGGCCCTTAAATATGTAAGCCTTAAACGCGTGCCATTAAGCGTGCGTCTTCGGTGTGTGATCGTCCATTAATCAAGCATACGCCGTCGCTCTTCAAACTCCTCCTTATCGATCTCACCTTTAGCAAATCGTGTATTGAGAATATCCAGAGGCGTGATGTCGGAAGGACTGTGTAGGGCACTCCTCTGCGTCGGCGCACCGAGCCAGCGCACCAGGAACACCACAACAACAATAGCCAAAGCGATGAACACGATCATTGAGATCGGGCCAAAGAACCAACCTTGCCAATCTCCGCCCCACATGTGATCACCACAAAAGGGGCTATAGGGTTGTTGTGCGAAGGCTGCGGCTGGCGTTGCGATACTCAGGGGTATGGCAAGATGGGAAATTGATAGCTTCATAAGAGCTTTCCTTACTGCGCGGGGCGCATCATACCTGTGTGGCGGTCCACTTCCAGAGACTGGACAAGGGAACCATCCTTTGTGACGATTTCGCCAACGATGGTGTCGTCGTCTTTCTCTTCCACTTTGCCGACCTTAACGTTGGGGTTGCTGTTTCCGGTAAACCGATGCTCCAACATATGTCTCGCATCCTCAACGGAAAGGTCTTTCTGGAGAGGTTGCATCATGCCGGAGCCCATGCCCCGGCCCATCATACCTTGCCCCATCATGGGCATCTGGCCCTGCCCCATATGACCTTGCCCCATCATGCCGCCCATATACCCACACTGATCCCATCCGTAAGGCTGATAGGTGCCGGTCGTACCGGGGCCGTGCGCATATGCCAGGGTCGAAGCCCCAATGCTGAGGGTGGTCACCAGCCCAGCGGTCAGGAACGTTTTTTTGATAGCCATGGTCTTTCTCCTTTTAGTAACGCCGCGGATCGAACTGTGACGGCATAGATTCAATCATTCATCCTCAAAACACATTGATGCAGATAAACCCGTTTTCTTGACACGACTTCATTCGGCGGTTGTCTCTTAGTACGAGCTCGAGGATGCGCTAGTTCCCCCGTATATCTACAGCTTCTTTGCTTCTTTCATCTGACCTATCAAGAATTTTACTACCTCTAGCTACTGAAGGAGCAAGGCGTAACTTGATGGCGCGAAATGATTTGACCATCGGTTGCCTATCGAACCAAGTAAACACCAAGGCCTAAGGAATCTGAGATATCGCCGGAATTATCCATCGGCATTTCGGGGCTTGTGCACGGCTGAACGCAATGGATCATCAGCCAAGTGAGCATATCACGCTGTGGTTTGTGTGTGACCGAGTAGCTTGCCGGTCATGGGTAGGCTTTCGCCCATCATGATGGCACTGGAGGCGAAGGTGTGGCAGAAGTCATGGATGCGAACGTCGGTGAGCGCGGTGGGTAAATCCAATTCAGCTTCCTTTGCAGCAGTTTGGCAGGTTTCTTGGGCTGTCGTTTGAGGTTTTTTAGAAGATCAAGGGCAGGGGGACCGGTGTGGAC
>JAPPOI010000318.1 GCA_028818055.1 Boseongicola sp. | reverse complement strand
CCGCGCAAACTTCGCCCACCCCAGCTTTCGCCAGAGCCAGAGGAATATTTGCGACACTTGTAAGCGATGCGATGCCTCACAGGCATACGGCGCCGATCACATTGGACCGGGGGAAATTCACAACTTTCCCACGCGCGGCTCATCGCGGTTCTTCTCCGACGCCCCTGGTGGAGAGGCGCCCGTTCATGGCCCGGGCATCTGCAAAAAGCGCGCCGCGGGCAATTCCAATGCGGTCCCGATGGACCAAGGTCGGACCAGTTCACCACTTTCAGGCGTTAACATACTGGAACGACTAGACTTTTCTCTCAGGCGCCGTCGGCACTCGACCAACCCGCCTTATCAGTCAACATAAGGGGTGAGTTGCGCGAATTACAATGGCTAATTCGACCTGCGACTGAATTGCACTTCTATCTGGGACAAATACTCCGGGGGTCTGGGGGCAGAGCCCCCGGCCGGTTGTTCCGTCACTTCCCGTCAAAACTACAGGTAATCCGATCTTTGCAGACCGTATTTGGCCATTTTCTCGTTCAGCGTCCGTCTGGGCAAGCACAGCTCTTCCATGACATTCACGATCGAACCACGATGTCTGCGCATTGTGTTGTCGATCAACATCCGCTCAAAAGCTTCAACGTATTCTTTCAGCGGCTTGCCCTCTGTGGTCACAGACAAATCCGCTTCCTCGCTATCAGCCATAAGAAGCGATGCAATGGTGCCCGTTCCACGCCTTGACTGCAAAACCGCGCGCTCAGCGATGTTCAAAAGCTGACGGATGTTACCGGGCCACGGTGCCTGCAAAAGCTGCGCTGCTTCCTGAGCGCTTACTTCAGGTGCCTCACAGCCGTATTCCTCAGAGAACTGCTCGGCGAACCTTTGAAACAACATCAGGATATCTTCGCCGCGACTGCGCAGCGGTGGCAGCGTGATCTTCATTGCTGCCAATCGATAGAACAGATCGGGGCGAAGTGCGTCTTCGCACGTGCGTCCAGCCTCCTGCAAATTGCAGATCGCAACGATTCGGGTCTCGGCAGGTGTCCCCTGCTCATTCATCCAGGTCAGCAATCTGGCCTGCAACTTCTCTGGCAGCGCCTCGATATCCTCAAGCACCAAAGTGCCACCGCGCGCTTCTTCAAGAAGCGGAAGTCGGTCACCTTCCTCGGCCGGTCCAAAAAGCCGCTTTGCCAAAGTTTCTTCATCGTGAGCCGCGCAGGAGAAAATGACGAACTTCTTGCCTGCTTTGGCGCCAACGGCATGAAGGGCATGGGCAACCAAAGTTTTTCCCGTGCCTGTCTCGCCGTCGATAAGGACGTGCCCGTCCGCCTGTCCAAGATCAAGAATATCCTCGCGAAGCCGCTCCATCACCGGTGACGCGCCCACAAGTTTCTTAATGATACCGGTGCCATCGGACAATTCGCGGCGCAACGCACGGTTATCCAAAGTCAATCGCCGGGCACTGGTGGCCTTCTTGGCCAGCTCGGTCATCCGGTCCGGGTTAAATGGCTTTTCCAGAAAGTCGAAGGCGCCGACACGCATGGCTTCTACGGCCATGGGCACATCGCCGTGTCCGGTGATCATTATAACGGGCAAGGCACTATCGACGCTCATCAAGCGCTTCAGAAAAACCATCCCATCCATACCAGGCATCTTGATGTCACTGACCACCACGCCCGGATAGTCCGCACCGACCTGCCGCAGCGCGTCTTCGGCTGTCGCAAAGGTCTCGGTGTCAAACCCACTCAACGCCAGCCACTGGCTGATTGATTGGCGCATATCTTGTTCGTCGTCGATTATGGCGATCTTCATTGCTTGTGCCATGATCATCCTCACATCGTCATTCGGCTGCCTGATCGAGCTTCGTTTGGGAGACAGGCAGACTAATCTCAAAGACAGCGCCACCGTTTCGGCCATTGCGCGCTGTCATACGTCCGCCAAGGTCGTTGACGATCCCAGACGAAATGGCAAGACCTAACCCCACGCCATCACCGGGCGCTTTCGTTGTGTAAAATGGTTCGAACAGGCTTTCGAGGTCGTCAATCCCGACGCCATTGTCGCGCACCGTGATCAACACATCGTCTGATACTGTGACGATGACATTCACTTCAGGAGACGGAACACTTTGCGTGGCGTCCAACGCGTTCCGGAACAAGTTGATCAACACCTGTTCTAACCGGATACGATCGGCTTCAATGATCACTGGATCCCGTGGAAGTGACGCCGTGATTGCCATGTTTCGTTGCCGCAGTTGCGGCTCCATGATGCTGAGCGCGGATGATACGGATTCCCGAACATCTATTGGCTCAAATGCGTCTCCTCCCTTGCGGGCATACGACTTGAGCTGCCGGGTAATGGCGCCCATGCGCTCAATCAAATCGTCGATCCGTCGAAATGACGACAACGCTTCTTCCGGTCGCCGACGATGCAACAACAGCCGCGCGCCAGAGAGATAAGTTTTCATCGCAGACAGCGGTAGATTCAACTCTTGACTAACGGA